>CAYQTM010000175.1:0-567 GCA_964420355.1 uncultured Opitutales bacterium | reverse complement strand
GCAGACACCGGCGCGCGAGACGCGCACGTCCCGGACGCGGACGCGGTCATCCGGGTCGATAGCGCCGCCGACGCCACGGTGGCTGGGCGTCTCGCTGGCGTCGCAGCCGTGGTCGGGGATGCGGTCGAGGATGGCCATCATCCCCCCGCAGGTGTGGTAGACCACCGGCAGGCCGACCTCGGGCAGGGCGTCGATGATGCGGCGATCGTAGGGCACGCAGAATTCCTAGAACATCGCGGGGCTGATGACCGAGCTGCTGGCCGCCCCGCCGCCGTGCTCGATCAGCGTGTAATCGACGCGTGGGTGCACCGCCACCGCCAGATTCGCGGGCAGCGTCCAGGGCGTAGTCGTCCAGATGATCGCGCTGACCGCCCCCTCGCCCCCCAGCTTGCCCGCCGAGGCCGCGTCCAGCGGAAATTTGACATAAATCGAGGGCGAGACGTGCTGCCCATACTCGATCTCCGCCTCCGAAAGCGCCGTCTGGCAGGGAATCGACCAGTAAACCGGCTTCTTGCTGCGATAGACCAGCCCCTTTTCGACAAACTCGGCAAACGTCTCCAGAATAAC
>CAYQTM010000174.1:0-4717 GCA_964420355.1 uncultured Opitutales bacterium | reverse complement strand
GCCTCGTTGGCCGACTCCTGCAGGCGCTCGCCCGCCGCTCCTTCCAGCAACTGGCCGCCCTGCTGCGCCACGGCCTCCAGCGCCGCGAGCAACAGGCGCTCGATCACCATCGCCACCGCTTCCTCGGGGGTCACGCCTTCTTCGCCGCCGAGGTTTTGAGCTTCGATGGGCGGCAGCGCCACCGTCACGCCCGGCTGGCCAGCGACGGTTGCCGTCACCTGCCCCTCGCGGACAATAAACTCGCGGATCGCCACCACCATCTCGCCCTCGGCGGGCGGCTGAGCTTCGCGCTCCTGCTCCTTCTCGCCGATAAAGTCCTGCACATTCTTCAGCAGGCGGCGCAGGTTGTTGGCGGTCATGTTCTGCTCGACCGTCAGTTGCGGCTGGGTGATGCGCACATGCTTGACGATCACGCGGTCACTGAAAAGCGACTTCGGCACAACCCCAATCTCCACCTTCCCGAGCGACATGGGCGAGGCATCAAAACCCTCGGGCGGCCCGATCACAAAATTGTTGAGCGTCAGCGTGCCACCGGCAAGATTGACCTCGGTATTCTCAAGCGTCACCGGTGTCTCGGTCATCTGCGGCCCAAACTCGTTGACCGCCGCCGTCAGCCCGGCGCTGACAATCCGGTTGCCAAAAACAAAGAGCGCACCGATCACCAGCACGATCAGCAGCAGAAAAATAAGCAGAAATTTTTTCATAGAGCGTTGGAGGTTTGTTTGAGCCTGCACCACCACCGCCCCTTGCGCAACGCCCAATTCAAAATTTCCCAAAGCGCCACGATGGGGTGCTGCTCGTCGGGCTGCTTGCTTGGGCGTGTTGGGGAATGGTTTGACTCTGCGGGAAATCGGTTTTCTTTGGCGGGAGTGTAATATTTACCGAGTTTGTGCCGGTCTTTGATCTATGAAAAAACTGCTTGCCGCCAATCGTAGTGAAATTGCCGTGCGTATCTTCCGCAGTGCTGCGGAGTTGGGGATGCGGACGGTGGCTGTTTATGCCTCGGAGGATCGTTTCGGGGTGCACCGTTTCAAGGCGGATGAGAGCTATCTGGTGGGCAAGGGGCTAGGGCCGGTGGCCGCCTATCTGGATGTGCCGGGGATCATCGCGCTGGCCAAGGAGAAGGGGGTCGATCTGATCCATCCGGGCTATGGGTTCCTCTCGGAGAATGCGAAGTTTGCGCGCGCCTGCGAGGAGGCCGGGATCACCTGGGTGGGGCCGCGTCCGGAGATTCTCGAAAGCATGGGCGACAAGGTGACGGCGCGGCGGATCGCGCAGGAGGCCGAGGTGCCGGTGCTGCCGGGGACGGAGGATCCGGTGAAGGACTTCGATCTGGCGCTGGAGACGGGTCAGCAGATCGGCTTCCCGCTCATCATCAAGGCGGCGTTTGGCGGCGGCGGGCGCGGGATGCGCGTGGTACGCGAGGAGAAGCATTTGAAGAACCTGCTGGCGGAGGCACAGGGCGAGGCCGAGCGTGCCTTCGGCGACCCCAGCGTCTTCCTGGAGCGCTACATCGGGCGCGCCAAGCACATCGAGGTGCAGATTCTCGGCGATAAGCACGGCAACGTTGTCCACCTGCACGAGCGCGACTGCTCGGTGCAGCGGCGGCACCAAAAGGTGATCGAGATCGCGCCCTCGGTGAACCTCAGCGAGGAGACGCGGCAGGAGCTGTGCGATGCAGCGGTGCGGATCGCCAAGGCGGTGCGCTACGACAGCGCGGGGACGGTCGAGTTTCTGCTCGATATGGACACCGGCGAGTGGTTTTTTATCGAGATGAACCCGCGGATTCAGGTGGAGCACACGGTCACCGAGGTGATTACGGGGATCGACATTGTGCGCTCGATGGTGCTGATCGCCCAGGGCGAGCCGCTGCATGGCGAGGCGGTGGGGATTCCGGCGCAGGAGGTCATGCCGCGCAATGGCTATGCGGTGCAGGCGCGGGTGACGACCGAGGATCCGGAGAACAACTTTACGCCCGATTACGGGAAGATCGTCAACTACCGCTCGGCGGCGGGCTTTGGGATTCGCTTGGATGGCGCGATGGGCGACACCGGCGCGGTGATTACCCCGTTTTACGACTCGCTGCTGGTGAAGCTGACCGCCAGCGCGGCGACCTTTGAGATGGCGCTCCAGCGGCTCGACCGGGCACTGCGCGAGATGCGGATTCGCGGGGTGAAGACCAACATCCCGTTTCTCGAAAACGTTATCCACCACGACACTTTCCGCAGCGGCGAGGCCAACACCACCCTGATCGACCGCACCCCGGCGCTCTTCGAGTTCAGGCCGCGTCGCGACCGCGCGACCAAGCTGCTCAACTTCCTCGGCGACATCATCGTCAACGGCAACAAGCAGGTGAAAGGGCGCGACGCCGGCACCTTCACCCTGCCCATGATCGTGCCCGACTACGATCACCGCGCGACCCCGCCCGCCGGCACCCGCCAGCGCCTGCAAGAGCTGGGAGCCGAGGGCTTCTGCGCCTGGACGCGCGAGCAGCAGACGGCTTTTGTCACCGACACCACCTTTCGCGACGCCCACCAGAGCCTGCTGGCCGCGCGGATGCGCACCATCGACATGCAGCGGATCGCCCCGGCGGTGGCGCGGCGCGCCTCGCAGCTTTGGAGCATGGAGCTGTGGGGCGGCGCGACCTTCGACACCTGCATGCGCTTCCTGCGCGAAGATCCCTTCGAGCGCCTGCGCGAGCTGCGGCGGCTAATCCCGAATGTGCTCTTTCAGATGCTGCTGCGCGGAGCCAACGGCGTCGGCTACTCCAACTACCCCGACAACGTCATCAAGGGCTTCGTCAAGCACAGCGCCGAGGCGGGGATCGATGTCTTCCGCATCTTCGACTCGCTGAACTACCTGCCCAACATGGAGGCCGCAATGACCGCCGTGCGTGAGGAAACCGGCGCGCTCTGCGAGGGCACTATATGCTACACCGGCGACATCGACGACCCCAAGCGCGACAAGTATCCGCTGCGCTACTATGTCGAGATGGCGCAGGCGCTGGAGCAGCGCGGCGCGCACATTCTCGCGATCAAAGACATGGCCGGACTCTGCAAGCCCTTCGCCGCCGAACGGCTGGTGCGGGCGCTCCGCGAGGCGGTGTCGCTGCCGGTGCACTTCCATACGCACGACAGCAGCGGGGTGGGCAGCGCCAGCGTGCTCAAGGCGATCGAGGCGGGCGCGGACGTGGTCGACCTGGCGATCAGCTCGATGAGCGGCCTCACCAGCCAGCCCAACCTCAACAGCATCGCGGCGGCGCTGCACGGCCAGCCGCGCGATACCGGCCTCGATGTGGCGACCCTCAACGAGTTTTCCATCTACTGGGAGGCGATTCGCCAATACTACCGACCGTTTGACAGCGGCCCGAAGTTCGGCAGCGCCGAGGTTTACGACCACGAGATGCCGGGCGGCCAATACACCAACCTGCGCGAGCAGGCGCGGGCGCTCGGGCTGGGCGACCGCTGGCCCGAGGTGGTGCGCTACTACCGCGAGGTCAACTTCCTGCTCGGCGACATCGTCAAGGTGACGCCCAGCAGCAAGGTGGTGGGCGACCTCGCCATGTTCCTGCTCACGCGCGGGGTGGAGCCGAGCGACCTGCCCAACCTGCCCGCCGACACCCCCTGGCCAGCCTCGGTGATCGACATGCTCTCCGGCGGCCTCGGGCAACCCAAGGGCGGCTGGCCGAGCGCCGTGCAGCGCGCGATCCTCGGCGACAAGCCCACCCGCGAGGGGCGTCCGGGCGAGCACGCCGCGCCCGTCGACCTCGACCAGACGCAGACGCAACTGGCGACCAGGCTCGGGCGCGCGGCCAGCGACGACGATCTCTGGGAGCACCTGATGTATCCCGAGGTGCACGCCGAATTTGCCCAGCATTTGCAGGATTATGACAACGTGTCCGTGCTGCCGACCCCCGCCTTTTTCTACGGGCTGGAGCTGGGCGAGGAGATCAGCGTCGACATCGAGCCGGGCAAGACCCTGATTATCAAACTCATCACCATCGGCGAGCCCGACAAGGACGGCTATCGCCCCGTCACCTTCGAGCTCAACGGTCGCGCTCGCGAGGCGCGCATCCTCGACACCAGCATCCAGGCCGAGACCGCGCCGCGCCAGAAAGCCGACCCCGCCGACCCGCTGCAGGTGGGCGCACCCATGCCGGGCGTCATCAGCAGCCTCAACGTCAGCGTCGGCCACAAGGTCGAAAAGGGCGAAAAACTGGCCGCCCTCGAAGCGATGAAGATGCAGACCACACTCTACGCCCAGGCCGATGGCACCATCGCCGAGATTCTCGTGGGCGTCGGCGACAGCGTCGACAGCAAGGACTTGCTGATTCGCCTCTCGCAGTGATTGAGGTTTGACAATAGGGCGGCATCGCGCAGCTTATAAAAGTATGAAAATGAGCTTCTGGAAATGGATTTCGCTCGGGCTGATGATCGCCGGGCTGGTGATGTTCAGCGCGGGCATGTTCGCCAAGAGCAATGCGACGCCGATGGGCGCGATGGACTGCGGCTGCGGCGGCGGTCAGGAGTGCGTCACCAAGAACAAAGCCGTGTCCATGGGCAGCGGCGTGACCGTGGCCGGCGGCGTGCTCTTTGGGCTGGGGCTGATCGGTGGCGGTGCCAGCCTCGCCCTGCGCCAGCGGGCAGCCGGTCGCGTCAGCTAAGGGCTTGGAAGAAAATAAGTGTGGCGATAGGACGCCGGAATTTTGTTCGCTGGC
>CAYQTM010000173.1:0-4720 GCA_964420355.1 uncultured Opitutales bacterium | reverse complement strand
CCCTCGCCACCATTGGTGTATTCCTCCGCTGGTTCGGCTGGTTTGGATTCAACGGTGGTTCGGTTCTCAGCGCGGATCCGGCCGGTGTTTCCTACGTCTTCACGACTACCGCGATGGCGGCTGCTGCAGGCGGCCTCGGCGCGACCTTCTTCGGTTGGCTCCTGCTCAAGAAGCCTGACCTCTCGATGGCGCTCAACGGCATCCTCGCGGGTCTGGTTGGCATCACTGCGGGTGCGGACGCGATCGGTGTCTGGGCGGCGGTTCTGGTCGGCCTGATTGCGGGTGTGATTGTGGTTGCCGCGATTGTCGGCTTCGACAAGGCCAAGATCGACGACCCGGTGGGTGCGATCTCGGTGCACGGCGTCTGCGGCATCTGGGGCACCACTGCGGTGGGCATCTTCGGTGGCGCAAGCTTCCTCGGCCAGCTCACCGGCTCCCTGCTGATCTGCGCCTTTGCCTTCGTGGTATCCTTGGTTATCTTCATCCTCGTCAAGTTCACCCTCGGTCTCCGTGTCAGCGAAGAGGAAGAGGAGCGTGGCCTGGATCTCGGCGAGCACGGCGAGGAAGCCTATCCGGACTTCTCCCCGCGCACTCACTAATCTGAGATACACACGATTCACCCATTACTAGAAAGGAATTATTTCCAATGAAACTGATCAAAGCCGTCATCAAACCCTTCAAGCTTGAAGAGGTGAAAGAAGCGCTCTCGGACATCGGGATCGAAGGCATGACCGTGATCGAAGTCAAAGGCTTCGGTCGCCAAAAGGGGCACACTGAAATCTACCGTGGTAGCGAATACACGGTGGACTTCCTCCCCAAGGTCATGATTGAGATCGGGGTGGCCGACGAGGCGGTGGAGAAGACTGTCTCCACCATCACCACGGCCGCCAAGACCGGTAAAATCGGCGATGGCAAGGTCTTCGTCCTGCCGCTGGAGGATGCCATCCGCATCCGCACTGGCGAAAGCGGCGAAGGCGCCATCTAAGCCTTCAAAGATCGCCACACCGATCCTTCCTTTGCGACCCGTTCCCTTTGTGGAGCGGGTCGCTTTTGTGTATTCGCGTCGAGCTGGCAGAGTGTTTGGGAGTGCGAAGTCTGCACTTTTCTGTTTTGTGACTTTCGACTTGGGACTTGCTGGGCTAGGGTAGGGGATGGCTCAGCAAGCATCAGAGGCAGCCGATGAGGTGAGGAAAGAGTCGCTGCGGATCGGTATGGTGTCGCCGCGGTTTCAGGGGACGGATGGGGTGTCGCTGGAGGCGCGCAAGTGGGTGGATGTGCTGCAGGGAATGGGGCATGAGTGCTGCTTTTTCTCGGGGCAGAGCAATTGGGAGGCGGATCGGTCGATGACCCACGAAAAGGCTTTTTTCGGGCATCCCGAGATCGCGGCTCTGCAGCAGCAGTTGTTTCATCAGGCCAGCCGCACCCGCGATGCGATGGCCAAGGTGGTCGAGGCTTCGGCGGAGCTGAAGGCAGCGCTCTATGACTTTTTCGAGTGCTTTCGCCCGGATCTCATCATCGCCGAAAACGTGCTGTCGCTGCCGATGAATGTGCCGCTGGGCATCGCGCTGGCCGAGTTTATCGCCGAGACGCGGGTGCCGGCGATCGGGCACCACCACGATTTCTGGTTCGAGCGGGCGCGCTTTTCCGGGACGCCCAGCGAGGACATCCTCGACGGGTTCTTCCCGCCGCGCATGCCCAATCTCCACCACGTTGTGATCAACAGCATGGCGCGCCGCAACCTCTCCTTTCGCGAGGGGCTGTCGGCCGAGATGATTCCGAACGTGATGGACTTCGAGTCGCCGCCGCCCCAGCCCGACGCTTATATTGACGACCTGCGGGCGAATCTGGGGATCGGCGAGGGACAGAAGTTCGTTTTGCAGCCAACCCGGATTGTGCCGCGCAAGCAGATCGAGCGGGCGATCGAATTGGTGCGGCGGATTCGGCACGACGCTGTGCTGGTCATCACGCACGAGGCCGGGGACGAGGGGCAGAGCTACTTGCATTACCTGCGCGACGTGGCCGAGGATTTGAAAGTCAAGATGCTGGCGGCCAGCGAGTGGTTCGGGCCGGATCGCGGCGAGCAGAACGGACACAAGGTTTACAGTCTGGCGGACGCCTATCAGGCCTGCGATATCGTCAGCTATCCCTCCTCGATCGAGGGCTTTGGCAACGCCTTTCTCGAAGCCATTTACTATCGCAAGCCGCTGGTGCTCAACTGTTACGAAATTTACGATGTCGACATTCGCCCCAAGGGATTCAAGACCATATCGATGCACGGCTACCCAGATCGCGGGGCGGTCGAGCAGGTGGAATTTGTGCTGGACGACCCCCAAGCCGCCTTCGAGGACTGCAAGCTGAACTACGAGCTGGGGCGGCGCTACTACAGTTACAATAACCTGCGCACGAAGCTGAGAAGCCTGCTGAATGAGCTGCCAATTTGACCGCACTCGGCAGGACGGCGGCCTGGGCGAAAATTTTTCTGAAAAAAAGCTTGCGGTGGTGGGGTGGAGCGCTAGTGTTTTGCCTTTTTCCTTCACTGGCCGAGAGCCGGTGTGTGATTTTTTCATTAAGTAGAGACCTTTTCATGCCCACGATCAATCAGCTTGTCCGCAATCCGCGGCGCAAAGTCGTCGAGAAATCGAAGAGCCCGGCCTTGCGTGCCAACTGTTTTAAGCGCGGGGTATGTGTGCAGGTGATGACGCGCACGCCCAAAAAGCCGAATTCGGCGATTCGTAAGTGCGCCAAGGTGCGCCTGGTCAATGGAATCGAGGTCATTGCCTACATTCCGGACGAGGGGCACAACCTTCAGGAGCACAGCATCGTGCTGGTGCGCGGTGGTCGTGTGAAGGACTTGCCGGGTGTGCGCTACCACATCGTGCGGGGCACCCTCGACTGCGTGGGTGTTGAAAAGCGTCGCCGCAGCCGCTCCAAGTATGGCGTCAAGCGCCCACGCGAGGCCAAGAAATAAATTCAGAATTCAGAAGGCAGAATTCAGAAATAGTTCCGAGCTATCAGCTTTCAGTTCCGAGCATAAGAAGATACGAAAAACGATAGTCACCACAAAGCAGTTGCTCAGAACTCAGAACTCAGAACTCAGAACTTAAAACTCTTTTTCCTTTTTACTTTTCCCTTTCAAAGCATGTCCCGTCGACGCCAAGCTAAGAAGCGCACCCTTGCGCCGGATCCGCGCTATAACAGCCCGCTGGTTACCAATCTGGTTAACACCGTGATGGAGTGTGGCAAGAAGTCCGTTGCGCAGCGGATTGTTTATGGCTGCTTTGAGCGCGTGAGCGAGAAGCTGGGCAAGGGCGATCCGGTCGACCTGCTGCTGGGCGCGCTGGAGAACACCCGCCCGAAGCTGGAGGTCAAGAGCCGCCGCGTGGGTGGTGCCACCTATCAGGTGCCGGTTGAGCTGCCCTTCGAGCGTCAGCAGAGTCTGGCGCTGCGCTGGATGGTCGATGCGGCCAAACATCGCAAGGGCACCCCGATGCGCGAGGCGCTGGCCGACGAGATTGTCGACGCCCACAACAACACAGGCGTGGTGGTCAAAAAGAAGGAAGACACCCACCGCATGGCGCAGGCCAACAAAGCCTTTGCGCACCTCCGCTGGTAACATTTCGGAAACACTTTTCTCCTGAAGCGGCTTTGGCTTGCCAGCAAGGCCGCTTCCCTATTTTTCAAATTGCTGCCCACCGGGCATTCATTCGCGAAAACCATTTAATCATCGAGAGCAGATATGTCCTCACTGTCTTCAGCCAACGCCGCCGGTCGCAAATACCCGCTGGAATACACCCGTAACATTGGCATTGCCGCGCACATTGACGCTGGCAAGACCACCACCACGGAGCGCGTTCTCTATTATAGTGGCGTGGTTCACAAGATCGGCGAGGTGCACGAAGGCAGCGCGGTGACCGACTGGATGGAACAGGAGCGCGAGCGTGGCATCACGATCACCTCGGCGGCCATTTCCTGCCGCTGGAGCACCAAGGACGGCCCTTTCGCCAACATCGAGAACCAGATTAACATCATCGACACGCCCGGTCACGTGGACTTCACCGCTGAGGTGGAGCGCTCGCTGCGGGTGCTGGACGGTGCGGTCGGCGTGTTCACGGCGGTCGAAGGCGTGCAGCCGCAGTCCGAGACGGTCTGGCGTCAGATGGAGAAGTATAAGGTGCCGCGTCTGGCCTTCATCAACAAGATGGATCGCGCCGGTTCGGACTTTGCTTACGCGATCAAGACAATCCGCGAGAAGCTGCGCGGCAACGCCCACCCGCTCTACCTGCCGATTGGCGCGGAAGAACATTTCAGCGGCCTGATCGACTTGATCAAGATGCGGGCCTACAAGTATGACGAGAGCGACGAAAGCGGTGTCGGCTTCGACGTCATCGACATTCCTGAGGACATGAAGGACGAGGCCGAGGAGGCGCGTGAGCGTTTGATCGAGGCCGTGGCCGACTTCGATGACGACCTCGCCACCAAGTATCTCGAAGGCGAGGAGATCACTTCTGACGAGCTGCGCGTGGCGATTCGTAAAGCCACCCTGTCGCTCAAGTTTGTCGGCGTGATCCCCGGCTCAGCCTTTAAGAACAAGGGCGTACAGATGCTGATGGATGCGGTGGTGGACTTCCTGCCCAGTCCGATCGACGTCGCCCAGATCAAGGGTGAGGACTCCGACGGCAACGAGAAAGTCATCAAGGCTGACGACGCTGCGATGGTCGCG
>CAYQTM010000172.1:0-4768 GCA_964420355.1 uncultured Opitutales bacterium | reverse complement strand
AACACATAAGCGACGTCGAAGGGGAGCTTTTGCGCAGCGATCAAGCTCGCCATCTTCGGCGCGATGTCCTTGGGGCAGCCGTCGTCTTCGTCTCGCAGGATGAGGAGTCGCGCCGCGTCGCTTTTGTATCGGGCGAAGTTTAAAGCTTTAAGAACGCCCTCCTCTGTATGCAATTTGTTCCAGCGACGTGGGGTGCTCCATGGTTCATAAAGGCCATGATCATGGCTCAGTCGGGTCACCAGATTTTGAGCCGCTTCGACTTCTCCATGACCTTCAACTATGATGTAGCCTTTCATGTTGCTCACTCGCTGAACAGCTCAAGCTGTAAATCGTTGGAAACATAGAGTTCGCCAAGGCTGAGTAAACCTTTGCGAACGGGTTCAAGCTTGTCTGGATCGGCTCGCTTGATTGCCGTGACCCCGTCCTTGCGTTCAACAATGTATAGGGAATCACGTTCTATATCGATCACATCCAGCATAATCGGGCTGTGCGTCGTCAGAAGAATTTGAGAGTTTTTGGATGCCTGCTTAATATAGTCATAGAGCATCGGAAGAACTCCCGGATGAACGGTTAGCTCTGGCTCCTCTATTCCGATAACAGGCAGGGCAGGCTTGGATAACAAGGCAGTGATGAGGCCGGCGAATCGAAGAGTGCCATCAGATTGCAGGGCTGCCTCAAACCATCGTTTCTGCTTGCCTTCTTTTTTCTGCCTGAACTCAGCAACGAGGTAGCTGGCTGCAGAGCTGACTTTGAAATCCTCAATGTCACCCGTAAGCCTGTATAACCCATCCAGAATATCCTGCTTCTCCGCACTGAATTCAGCCTTGCACATATCCCGCAGCACCGAGACCCAGTTTTCACCGCTTCGCTTCATAGGGCGTTCACTGTCAAACTTTTGCGGACTCCTCAACACATCTGGCGATATGGAATATACCGTCAAGTTAGAGATGATGTCATAGAGCGGTTTGAAACGAGTGTCGCCGCCCAGCGCGGTGAGCGCCAGAGACTGTAAGTCAGTGCGTGGGGAAACCCCCTCGGGCGCATGCGTTATCTTTTCACCCTCACGCTTAAAAATGATAGTGGCCTCGTTGGTAAAAAGATGGGCATGCTCTGATTTTATTCGATACTCTTCGAGACGGTCGCCGGTAATTTCAAACCCATACTCGCCTACACCATTTCTCAGCTTTACCTTTGCTTCAATGGTAACATTAAAAGGATGCCCCGAGCTGCGCCTTCTTACGTTATCGATGCCGCCTCTGTGCGTGATTGCTGCATGTAGTCCGTTTAGCATAGTCTCCCTCAAGAACGAAAGAACATCGAGTATATTAGACTTACCCGAGCCGTTTGAACCGATAAGAACAGTTATGCCTTCGGGCTTTAAAACTATCCTTTCCCCTATGCTCCGGTAATTCGAAACTGCTAGCTCTGTGATCATATCGAGGATCGCTTGTTTAGGAGGGATAATTTGCTATGGCTTGATCACCTTGGGGCTGCTATTGCGGCGGCGGAAGAGTTTTAAGAAGGTGGTGCGGCACCAGGTTTCTTTGGTTTTGCGGGAGAGCAGGGCGACGGATTCGAGCAGGGGCAGGATGCGGTCGCCCGCGCTGTCAACCCAGGCTCGGAAGGGTGCGGCGTCGGTTTCGTGGCCAGCGAGGTAGGCGAGGAAGCGGTCGACGTCGAAGCGCTCGTCCCAGATGCCGGCTCCGGCCTTGGCGGCGTCGATCGCGTTGCAGCGCTGCTCGAAGTGCCCGGCGGTCGGCACCATCAGGATGGGCTTGCCGAGATACATCGCCTCGCAGACCGATTCAAAGCCGGCGGTGGTCATGTAGCCGCGCGCCCGCCGCATCATCTCGATAAATTTGTCCTCGTTGATCTGATGGAAGCGCAGGTTTTTGTTCAGCACATAGGGGTCGGGCACGCCCTTGCGATCCCAAAAGCCATGAATCTCTACCTCGGGGTGCTTTTCCTGCCAGGCGATCAGCTCCTCGGCGTAGCCGTCGTTCACGATATAAGCCAGCAGGTGGTTGCCGCGCTCGGGCTGCTGGCGCTTGACTTTGCGGCGCAGCAGCGGCGGCACCGGCACGATGCGCTGCGGCTCAAACTCGGGCATCTCGCGGAAGGACAGCGCCAGATTCTTCTTCGAGCGGGCGGCGGTGAGCTGGGCGGCACGCTTAATCAGCCAGGTGTCGAGCCACTTGCCCTTTGGAAACTCGAAATCGGGGTGGTTGAGCAGATACTGGTGCCCGATGCAGGCCAGCGCCGGGCGCGGGTTGAAGAGCGCGTAATAAAATCCGGCGAGGAAGTCGAAAAAGTTGACGACCACGTCGGGCTTGGCGCGGCGCACGGCGCGGTCGATCACCAGTATGCTGCGCCAGAAGCGCGGCATCCGCAAGAGGTTGTAGAAGATGGTCGGCCCGATTCGGATGCCCCGGCGCATCTCGTCGACGACGAAATTGGGCGAGCTGAACCCTCGGATGTGCGCCTTGATATTGTCCTCGAAGAACTGGGGGATGCGGCGGCGCGGGCTCTTGCCGACCAGCACCTCGATCACCTCGTGCCCCTGGGCGCGCAGCAGATTTTCCAGCACAATCGCCTGCGTCAGGTGCCCGCGGCCTTCGCCTTGGACGATGAATACGAATTTTAGCGAAGGTTGGCTCATGGGCAGACGCGGGCGTAGGCCATCGCGTGATGCTTGATTAACAAACGCTTACAGCCGGATGTCAACCCTGCGCGCGAGCTTGCGACGAAGGCTGAGCAACCCTTGCCGGTCGCTTGTGAGCCACTCTCTTTGCCCACGGCGCACTGACTTCCTGCATGATGGGGGATTGCTGTTTAAGAAAAACGGCGGTAGCCAATTAACATTTGGTTGCAATTCGCTTACTGATTGTTAGTAATACACCTGCGAATAAATGATTCGCTGCTGTTCATGAGTACCGACGCTGAAGATCGAGCCACCGAAGATGCCGCGATGAAGGCGGAAGAGGCTATCGGCAAGCAGAAAGATGATCTGCCGCCGATCGACCCGGATCAGCCCACGATGGTTGCCGGTGTGGGTGCCTCGGCGGGTGGGCTGGCGGCGCTGGAGACGCTTTTTGAGGCGATGCCCAACGATACGGGGATCGCTTTTGTGGTGATTCAGCACCTTTCTCCGGATCACCGCAGCCTGATGCCCGACCTGCTTTCGCGGCGCACGCGGCTGCCTGTTCACTCGGCGGAAGACGGGATGCAACTGAAGCCCAACGAGGTTTATCTGCTGCCGCCCGCTCAGGAAATGACGCTGGATGGGCGCAAGCTGCACCTGACCGGGCGCCGCTCGGCCAGTCGCGAGATGCCGATCGACCTCTTTTTCTACTCGCTGGCCAAGGAGCTGAACAACCGCGCGGTGGCCATCGTGCTCTCCGGCACCGGCACCGACGGCAGCACCGGCATCCGCACGATCAACGAGCACAACGGAACGATCTTCGTGCAGTCGCCCGAGAGCGCGGAATTTGACGGGATGCCGCGCAGCGCGATCGACACGGGAATGGCCGACTTTGTCCTGCCGCCCGAGGAGATGCCGCGCCTGCTGCGCGAGCTGGTGGCGAAGGATCCGGAGGCGCGTCCGCCCGAGCCGCATCGCCGGGTGCCGCTGGACGACGACGACCGCTATGCGCTGATCTTCCGCCTGCTGCGCGAGAGCTACGGGGTCGACTTCTTTCAATACAAGCCGACCACGGTGGCGCGCCGCATCCTGCGCCGGATGGCCGCGCGCGACCTGCACAGCGTGCGCGAATATGGCGACCTGCTGGCTCAGGAGCCGGACGAGCTGGAATCGCTCTTTCAAAGCCTGCTGATTGGGGTGACCGCTTTTTTCCGCAACCCCGAGGCCTATGCTGCACTGGAAGAGCGCACCCTGCGCCGCCTCTTCACCGAGGCCGACGCCGAGAAGGGCTTCCGCGTGTGGGTCTGCGGCTGTGCCACCGGCGAGGAAGCCTACTCGCTGGGGATCCTGCTGACGGAGAAGGCCGAGGAATTCGGCTACGAATGGGGCATCACGATTTTTGCGACCGATATTCACAAGCTTTCGCTCGAAACCGCCTCCTCGGGGATGTTCAGCGAAGGGGCGCTGGAGCACCTGTCCGAGACAAGGCGCAAGCGCTTTTTCCGGCGCGATGACGCGGGTAACTACATCGCGATCCCGGCGCTGCGGGACATGATCGTGTTCTCGCGGCACAATCTGCTGGCCGATCCGCCCTTCACGCGGATGGATCTGATCACCTGCCGCAACCTGCTCATCTACCTCAAGCCCAAGGTGCAGGAACGGGCGATCAATCACTTTTACTTTGCCCTGCGCTCCAACGGCATCCTCTTCCTTGGCAACAGCGAGACGCCGGGACGGCAGGAAGATGCCTTCGAGGTGGTCGACAGCACCAGCAAGCTCTACCGCAAGCTCTCGGGGCGCAACCGCCGCCTGATGCTCGACCGTGACGAGGGCGAGCCCCGCGACATCACGCTCAGCCGAGCCCGCCGCGAGAGTCGCCAGGAAGAGCATCCGCAGTTGCTGCGCCTCTACGACAGCCTGCTCAGCCGCCACATCCCACCGGGCATCCTCATCAACCAGAAGAGCGAGATCATCCACGTTTTCGGCAGTGCCGGACGCTTTTTGCGCTTCCGCGAGGGGCGCCCACAGCAAAACGTGCGCAGCCTGCTCTCGGAGGATTTATCGCTGGCCTTCAGCACCACCCTCAAGCGCGCCACCGAAATGCGCAAGACAGCGGTCAGCAAGGGC
>CAYQTM010000171.1:0-4784 GCA_964420355.1 uncultured Opitutales bacterium | reverse complement strand
ACCAGCTCCTGCTCAAAGGCCGCCAGCTCGCGATCCGAGGCCTCGTTTTTCAGCAACTGATTCCGCCCTTGCAACACCTGCCCATAATCGCGCAGCGTCGCCGCATAACCAGGATCACATACCGACAGCGTAAGATCGAGAAAGCGCCGCCGCACCGCCGGCCCGCCCCGCAAAAGCTGCAAATCCTCCGAGGCCAGCACCACCACCGGAAAGTGCCCGACAAAATCCGTCAGCCGCCCGACCCGCTGCCCATCCACCTGCAACTGCTTGCTCCCCCGCTCCAGCCGCAGATCGATCGCCACTTCCTCGCCCGGCTGCCGCTCGATCTGGTAATGCGCCCGCGCCACCTTTTCCCCCTCCCGAATCAGATGCCGCGCCTGCGTCGTACGAAACGAGCGCAGCGCCGTCACCAGCCCCAGCCCCTCCAGCAGATTCGACTTGCCCTGCCCGTTCGGCCCCAGAAAAAACAGGCTGTCGCCCCTCAGCTCCAGCCGCGCAAGGCTGATGTTGCGAAAGTGCTCAAAGCTGGCCAGTGTAAAGTGCACCCGCCTACTTTGGCCGATTTGCCGCGCCACTGGCAAGCACATCCGCCGACGCACCGGTGCCGACGACCCCCAGCCCACCTTCGGCCAACGCGGCATCCGACAGGATGTCGAACCTTCCCACCCACGACGCCGCCAACACGAAAAACCGACCGCCACCCGAGGCTTCATCGAATCTTAACCAACCTAAGCTAGAAACAGGCATGAGCACCACCCAGCAACCCATCGCCGAACTCACCCACGCCGCCCACGACGCCCGACAACGCGAGGAAATCACCGAGCCCCAAATGCGCGAGCGCCTGCCCCGCCTCGGCATAGGCGGACGCGCCAACTGGATCGGCGAGACGTGGGAGCCCCTGCCCTACCCCGGCTACGCCTTCCAAGCCATGGTGCAGCCCTACGCCGAAAACGCCCACAGCCTCCCGCGCATCGAGCAAGCGCGCGACTGGATCTGCGGCCTGCCCCTGACCGAGCCCGCCCTCTTCCCGCTGCCCACTGCCAGCTTCCACCAGACTGTCGTCAATACCTTCTCCGCCGACCGCCTCCAGCGCCACCTCATCGAGCCGGGCATCGAAGGCGACTTCCCGCGCCTGCTCAGCGAGCGGCTCGATACCCTGCAAAAACCGCAAACCGAAGAGCCGGTCGTCATGCACTTAATCGGTGCCAGCCTCTTCCGCACCGCCATCGGCCTGCTCGGCGTCTTCCCCGAGGCAAGCCACTTCGAGCGCGTCCTCCGCTTCCGCGATCAGATGTATGGCGACCCCGTCCTCCAAAAAATCGGACTGACCCGCACCCGCCCCTTCATCGCCCACGTCACCCTCGCCTACCTTGAGCGACCCCTCGCCGAAACCGAAGCCGAAGCCCTCCTCACCCGCATCCTTGAGCTCAACACCCAGCTCGCCACCGCCCCCATTCCCTTCGCCATGCCCGAAGCGCGGCTCCACGACTACCAGACCCTCGCCGCCTTCACCACCCGCGACGGCTACCCCGGCTTCCCGCTGTAACCTCGCGGATTCTCCGAAAAGCAGGTGAAATCTGACAAAATGACAAAATCAGCGCAGAGTTGACGGGCTTGCTTTTCAATACAGTTTTATCGAAAATGGCGACTTACGCTGCATCCGACGATGAGTGAACACACCACCAGTACCACGCCCTACACGCCATCGCGTCCGGGACAGGCTTCGGGGATTCGTCGGATTGTTCTGGCGGGGCGCAATTCGCTCGATGGTTTGGCGAGCTGTTTCAAGCACGAGGAGGCGTTTCGGCAGGAGATTTATGCGTTTGCCGTGCTGTTTCCGACGGCGGTGCTTTTGCCGATCGACTTGACGGGCAAGGCTTTACTGGTAGCCAGCCTGCTGATCGTGCTGATTGTCGAGCTGCTCAATACGGCGGTCGAGACCACGATCGACTATATTTCGCTCCAGTTGCATCCGATGGCCAAGCGCGCCAAGGATCTGGGTAGCGCCGCCGTTTTACTGAGCCTTTTGCAGGTGCCGCTGATCTGGACGCTGGTGCTGAGCGCCAACTGGAATCACCTAATGACCGTCTTCGGTTTCCGCTGAGGCTTCAGGTTCAGACATTTCAGGTGGGCTTACAGTCGGCTCGGCGCGCTCGCAGCGGATATCGCTGAAGTTGTCTTCCTGTTCGAGGGCGATGCGGTTGAGGCGCGCCAGCTCCAGCAGCGCCAGAAAGGTGGCGACCAGCGTCTGGCGCCCGGCACCCGGCTCGATCAGGCTTGAAAAGAGAAAACTGCGCTCGCGCTCCAGGCGCTCGAGCACCAACTCCATGCGGTCGGCCACTGTCACGGTTTCGGCCTCGATCTCGCCCACCGACAGGCGCTCACTCAGCCGCCGCAGCACCCGATTGAAGGCGTTCCACACGTCGACCCGATCCGCTGGGCGGAGCGGGCGCGCAGGCTCGATGGCCTCGCCGCCACCAAGGCGCGGCAAGAGGTGCTGAGCCTCATCGATCAGCGCGGTCCGGTCGGCGGCGGCCTCCTTGATCTTGCGGTATTCGAGCAACTGCTGCACCAGCTCCCAGCGCGGATCGATGGCCTCCTCGTCGACGATCTCCTCCTCCGCGCCGCGTTTTTCCTGCGGCAGGAGCATGCGGCTCTTTATATACATGAGGGTGGAGGCCATCACGAAGAAGTCGCCGGCCACCTCCAAGTCGAGGGTCTCCATCTTGCGCAGCACGTCGAGGTATTGCACGAGCACCGACTGGATGGGGATGTCGTAAATGTCGATCTCGTTGCGCCGAATCAAAAACAGCAGCAGGTCGAGCGGCCCCTCGAAGACGGACAGGTTCACCGCGTGCTCCGACTTGCGGATCAGCCGGTCATCCATGGGCTGCGCGTCCATTTACGCGCCGTTGGGTTTGGCGTTGCCGCCATCGCCGACGCGCCGGCTGGTGCGCCATTTGTCGCGATGGTTGCGAATCCAGTCCAGCAATGCCCGCTCAAAGCCGATATCCTTGCCCTGCTTCTCCGATTCCAGCCATTTATGACGCAGGATTTCTTCCCGTTCGGCTAGGAACTCCTGATATAGACTGGATCGCTTGCAAAAAGCGGTGTCTCCGGAGTTCTTCTGGGCTTTTTTCTTCATAGAGGAAAGGCGACAGCAAGAAGCAGCTTACACAAATTTGCAATCTTGAAGCCAAGATTTAACAATTTTTCTTATGCTATTAGTCAGGTATTAGAGCGCGATTGTTCCAGCTTATCAATAAGGCGGCGCGCCATGCCACGGAAGGCCTTGGCGGGAAGACTGTCGGGGTGGCTGAGGACGACAGGGATGCCGTTGTCGCCACCTTCGCGGATGACGCCGTCAAGGGGTATTTGCCCCAGAAACTCGGCTTCGAGGTCGTGCGCCGCCTGAGCACCGCCGCCCTCGCCAAAGAGGTATTGGCGCTTGCCGGTGGCCGGATCTTCGAGGTAGCTCATGTTTTCGGCCACCCCGAGCAGGGGCACACTCACCTTGCCAAACATGGTGGCACCGCGCCGCGCCACGTTGACCGCTGCCGCCTGCGGTGTGGTGACGATCACCGCGCCGTCCAGCGGAATGGTCTGCACCAGCGAGAGCTGGGCGTCCCCGGTGCCGGGCGGAAGGTCGACTACCAGCACGTCGAGTTCGCCCCAGTTCACGTTCATGGCAAACTGCTGGATGGTCTTCATCACCATCGGCCCGCGCCAGACCACCGGGCTGTCTGCGTCGATCAACAGCCCCATCGACATCACCCGCACGCCGAAATTCTCCAGCGGCACGATCATGTCGTCCTCCAGCTCCGGACGCCCGCTAATCCCCATCATCAGGGGAATCGACGGCCCGTAGATGTCGCAATCCATGATGCCGACCCCCTTTGAGCCGCCGCGCTCGGCCAGCTCCAGATCGATAGCGCAGGCCAGATTGACCGAAAAGGTGCTCTTGCCGACCCCGCCCTTGCCGCTGGCCACCGCGATGGCGAAGCGCACTTTTTGCAGCGCCTGCTCGACTGAGCCCGCGAGATTGCCCTCGCCGCCCTGCCCTGCTCCGGGCTGCCCCTTGGGCTGGCTTACGCGCACCGTGACCTCCACCGACTCGACGCCCGGCAGCGCCCGCACGGCCGCCTCGGCGTTCTGCTGCAGCTCGCGCGGCACCTCGGGCTGATTGGTGGTCACCGCCAGCGAAACCTTAACGGCTCCACCCTCGACCTCGATCCCCTTGACGATACCAAAGGAGACGATGTCGCGGCTGAACCCAGGATACTTGACGCCCCGCAGGGCGCTCTCAACAGATTCGGAATCGGGCATGGCTCAAAATGAAAACTATGCCATCCCCTGCCGCGAAAATCAACGACTGAGTCGGAAATTTCGGCGGGGCATTTGGCGGGGAAGTCAGGGGTTCCAGCGCTGCCAGCGCTCGGCCAGAGTCGAAAAGTTGTCAGGGGTCGACTGGATGAAGGCGTCGACGGTGGCGGTTTCCGGGGTCGAGGTCAGCCCCGCGAGGTGCTCGAGCAATACGCGAGCGGCGGCGCGCCCAACGGCGCTGTAATCAGGCGTAAAGGCGGCGTCGAGGTGTCCCTGCGCGAGGTGCGGGATGACCAGCGGCGAGTCAGAAACCACCAGCAGGCGGGTGCCTTCGGGCTTGCGAAAGCGCCAACTGGGCGAGGCCAGCAGCGCGTCGTCGAGGTAGAGCCAGTGGATGGGCGGCTCGCGGCGGGTCAGCTCCAGCAGACTCTCCCAGCGATTGGCCGCCGCCGTGTGTCCTT
>CAYQTM010000170.1:0-4801 GCA_964420355.1 uncultured Opitutales bacterium | reverse complement strand
TGGTCTGGTCACATCGGGCTTTGGGGGCCGAGGGCGAGGTAGTTGAGGAGGTCGGTGCTGCGGGCGGCGGTCTGGCCCTGGCGCTGGGCGAGGGTGTCGGCGGCCGAGCCGTGCCAATAGACGGCGCGGCAGGCTTGGGCGAGGGTGTCGTCGCGCTCTTGGGCAAGCTGGGTGACGAGCATCCCCGCGAGCAGGTCGCCGCTGCCTCCGCGTGCGAGCACTGGCCCGCCGACCAGACTGACGCAGAGCTTCCGGCCGTCTGTGATGTAGCTGGGCGAGCCCTTGAGGATGAGCACGGCGTGCAGCTCGCGGGCGAAATCCTGCGGCGGCTGGTCACCCGCGATGCGCTGATACTCGCCGGCGTGCGGCGTGAGGACGGCGGGCGGGAAGTCGCTCGGGCGCTCGCGCAGGGCGTCGATTACTTCCGGGTGCAGCGCGTCGGCATCGAGCGCCAGCGGCAGATTGACCGACTTGGCCAGCTCGGCGATCAAGCGCCGCGTCTCCGGCTCGCGTCCCATTCCGGGTCCGATCAGCAGCGCCGTCGCGCGCTCCAACTGCTGCTCGATCAGCCGCTGCGCCTCCAGCGCGATGCCCCCGCCCGGCGTCTCGGGCAGCCCCGTCCACATCGCCTCGGGGAGCTGCGCCGGAAAGGCGGGCAGCAGCGACTCCGGCGCGAGCACGGTCGTCAGCCCGGCACCGCTCCGCACCGCCGCCAGCGCCGCCATCAGCAGCGCACCCGGCATGGCGCGCGACCCGCCGAGAATAACGGGGTGCCCATAGTCGCGCTTGTCGCTCTCCGGCGGACGCAGCGCCCGCAGCGGTGCCAGCACCTCGGGGGTCAGCACCAGCCGATCCGAGTCGAACTCGCCCGCCAGCGGCGTATTGAAAAACCCGATGTCGCAGTAGCGCACGCGCCCGACCCACTGCTGATTCCCGGCGTCGATCAGCGGCGCTTTCACGATCCCCGTCGCATAAGTGAAGTCCGCGCGAAACGGCTCGGGATCGCTCTCGCTCCCCACCCCGCTCGGCAGGTCGACCGCCGCCCGCAGCCCGATCCCCGGCGTGCGATTGAGCGCCCGAATCAGCGTCTGCATCGGCTCGCGCAGGGGCGGCTTGAACTGAAACCCCACCAGCCCATCGAGCACCACCTCGACCTCCGCGAAAAAACCAGGCCGCCGCTCGAACAGCTCGCGCACATCCTCCTTGCTGAAAATCTCGATCACCTCGACCACCGCGTCGGTCTCCATCAACAGATCGTAGGCGCGGCGGGTCAGCGGCTTCATCTCGTCGACCGCGCCCATCGCGATGATCACCGCCTCGGCGTCCTCCCACTGGCTGAGCAGCTCCTCGGCGGCCAGCAGGGCGTCGCCGCCATTGTGCCCCTTGCCCGCCAGCACCAGCACGCGGTGGCCGATCGGCGTCGACAGCTCCCAACTGTCCCAGCCCACCGCGATCCCCACCGCGCGACCCGCCGCCTGCATGGCCGACCACTCCTTATCCTCGTTGCCGCCCAGCAGCCGCTCTTCCAGACCGCCCGACTCCTGCGGACTCAAAATGGGGTGCGCATAAGGCAGGGGCGCATTCGCATGTGCAATCATCGCCAAAGTGTGACGCCCCAAGCCCCAACTGTCCAGCAGGCAGAAGCCCAAATCCACAAATCCGAAGACAGAAGTTGAACCCTGCGCCCGCTTGCATAATTCTGACCTCCAATAATGGAAGCCCTGACCTCAGCCTTTGAACAACCTATCGCGGTGGCCGATCCGCCACCCGATGAGCCGCTCGGCGCCAGCGGGGAGATCGTGCGCGGCTGGCCCTCGCCCTATCTCGTGCATCGCGCCACCGGCCTGATGCACCTGCCCCGCTTCATCGCCAAAATCCGCTACCACCAGACGCATGGCAGCCTGCCCAAGAGCTACCGCAAGAATTACAAGCGCGGGTTCGACCGCTTCCTTTGCATGCACCTCGACGTCGACCCGGCAGAGGTCGAGGCCATCGTCTGCGAGACCGGGGATGCGCCGCTCGAACGCGACGCCCGCCTGCTCCAGCTCTTTCCCGACGACCTCCGCGCCGCCGACTGGAACCGCGAGCTGATCCACAAGGGCACCTCCGAAGCCGGGCGCGAATTTATCCTCGAAAACCTCCAAAAAATGGGCGTCCCGCACCTCGCCTCGCAGATTCTCAACATCTGCGACCTCATCGACCTCGACGAAGGCCGCATCCCCGGCTACACCCCCTCGCAGAGCGCTTGATACGCGAAAAAATGTGGAAAAGAGGGCTTGCGGTTGGTGGGTGGTCTGTTAGTGTCTCGCTTTTTCCGGTGCTTGGGTGCGACCGGTATGGTGATTATTTGCCGCTGGCACCCAGGGTTTCGGAAGGAAGCCAACCCTTAACCTAACTAATAAGAAACTAGATTTCTCCCTCGTGGCCGGGCGGTCACAGGGCTTTGAAAGAACAACATGAATATCTCGCCCAAAGATCTACTCGACGCCGGAGTGCACTTCGGCCACCAGACCCGTCGCTGGAATCCGCGCAGTCGTCCCTACGTTTACGATCACCGTAACGGCATCTCCATCATTGACTTGGAGAAGACCTTCGGCCTGCTGGAAAAGGCGTCCAACTTCGTTGAAGAGCTGGTCGCCTCTGGCAAGGACATCCTTTTCGTCGGCACCAAAAAGCAGGCGCAGGACATCGTGCGCGAGGCCGCGGTCGCGGCTAATATGCCCTTTTGCGTCAACCGCTGGATGGGTGGCACGCTGACCAATTTTACGACCATCAAGACCAGTCTCGCCAAGTATAAGCGCTTTCTGGAGATGGAATCCGACGGCAGCCTCGAAAAGCTGCCGGGCAAGGAAACCGCCGCCATTCGCCGCCAGATGGCGCGTATGCACCGCAACTTTGAGGGCATGCTGGAGGTCACCGGCCTGCCGAGCGCCCTCTTCGTGGTCGACACGCACATGGAGGCCATCGCGGTGGCCGAGGCGCGTCGCCTGGAGATTCCTGTGGTGGCGCTGGTCGACACCAACAGCGACCCTTCGCTCGTCGACTACCCGATCCCCGGCAATGACGACGCCGTGAAGGCGATCCGCATCATCGTCGACACCATCACCGAAGCGATTCAGAACGGCATGGCGCGCCGCGAGACCACCCGTGCGCCGATGCGCGGCGTCTCCCCGCTGGTGCGCGAGCGCATCTTCGAGGAGGAAGAGGACGTCGAGGTGACCCTGCCCGAGGGCTACGACGCGGTCGAAGAGCAGCAGCGCAGTCGCACGACTCGCCCGGCTCCCGCCGCGGAAGATGAGGTCAGCCCGCTGCCCGCACCGGTGGTTGATACCGATGCCGACCCCGAGCCGCACCTGCAGCCCGGCACCGAGGCCGCCGAGGCAACCAAGGATGTCGAGCCGGTCAAGAGCGCCGAAAGCGAGGGCGAAAGCGAAGCCGAAGCCGAGGAAGAGAAGAAAGACTGATTTTCCGACCGAATTAACACGCAAAATTTACCTACCATGAGCCAGAACATTAGCGCGAAACAGGTCAGCGAGCTGCGCACCCGCAGCGGTGCCGGCATGATGGATTGCAAGAAAGCCCTGGTCGAAACCGGCGGCGACTTCGATGCGGCGCTCGACTACCTCCGCAAAAAGGGCATCGCCAGCGCGGCCAAAAAGGCCGGGCGCGAGGCCAGCGAGGGGCTGATCGAGTCCTACATCCACCTTGGTGGCACGGTCGGCGTCCTGCTGGAAGTCAACTGCGAAACCGATTTTGTGGCGAAAAACGAGGACTTTCAGAGCTTTGTCCGCGACATCGCCCTGCACATTGCAGCGGCCTCGCCGCTGGTCGTCTCCCGCGAGGAGGTCGACCAGTTGGTGCTCGACAAGGAGCGCGAGATCGCGATGGGGCAGGCCGAGGGCAAGCCGCCGCAGGCCGTCCAGAAGATCGTCGAAGGCAAGCTGGAGAAGTTTTTCGCCACCGCCTGCCTGCTGGAGCAGAGCTTTGTGAAGAACCCGGATCAAACGGTCAAGGACTACGTCACCGCGAACATTTCCAAGCTCGGCGAAAACATCGTCGTCCGCCGCTTCGTCCGCTACCAGCTCGGCGAATAAGCCAAGCGCGAGCGCATTTTGCAAAAGCCGTCTGCCCTGCGCAGGCGGCTTTTTTTAGCGCCGGGTTAGAGGGCGCGACGATCTTCGCGCAGCGCGAGCAGGCGGAACGGGTAAGGCTGCACCTCGCCCTTTTCAGCCGTGAGGTCGCCGGGTGCCGCCAGTCCCGGGCCGCCTTCGCCGCGCCCAGTGATGTCGACCATCGCCGAGAGCAGGTAAATGGCGTCGCCGCGCTGCACCTCGATCTCTACCAGCAGCGTCTGCGCCTCCAGCCCGACCAACTGTGCGTTGCCCTCGCCCTCGGCTCCGCTCAGGTAACTGGCGTTGGGATCGGCGATCATCCGGTCGTCCCCAGTGCCCGGCTCGTCATCGAAACCCGACAGATAATCGCGCAGCGCGCCGGGGTCAAAGCCTTCCAAGCGCCCGAGCACTTCCAGCACCTCCGGCGAAGCACTGTGGATATTCACCTTGCCGGTGTGATGCAGCGACACCGCCTCGGTGAAGCGCCGGTAATTCTCATTCGGGCGACCCTCCTCATCGAAAAACAGCTCGTCGAAACCCGCGATCAACCGCAACTCCTCCCAGCTCTGAAGCGGCGCATTGGGCGGGCGATACGGCGGGTCTCGGTCCTCCTAATCCCCGGCCTCCGCCCCATTTGAGCGAGTTAAATCCTCCTCACCCGTCCCGTCGAGGAGGCCGTCCGCCACACC
>CAYQTM010000169.1:0-4821 GCA_964420355.1 uncultured Opitutales bacterium | reverse complement strand
TAGCTGTCGGCGGAGAGGGCGGAGAGGGTGTCGATGATTTGGCTGACGTCGCAGCTTTCGTCGAGGACGGCGTCGAAGGTCTGGCGTTCGCGGGTGGAGACGGCGTCGGCTTCGCAGCCCATGAGGACGAGGGCGAGGGGCAGGCCGGGGTTGGTGTTGCGGATGGCGCGGGCGGTGTCGGGCAGGCCGGGGTCGTGCCCGAGGTAGATGAGCACCACGCCGTCGAGGGGCGGGCGGGTGTCGTTGAGGAAGTGGAGGAGGGCGTCCTGTTGCTCGAAGCACTTGATCTCCCACTCGCGTGCGGGCATGCGCTGGACGAGGCTGAAATAGCTGGGATCCTGCGCCGCATAGACCACAAAGCGCAGGCGCGGCCCTTCGTCTTCCTCGGGGGCATCGGGCAGGGGCGGGGTCGTGTCCGAGTCGGCGAAGGTGATGCGCTTGCCGCTGCTGAGGTCGGCCAGGGGCAGGAACATGCGGAAGGTGGCACCCTTGCCGGGCGCGCTTTCGACCGCGATGCGTCCGTCGAGATTCTCAAAGAAGAGGCGCGCGTTGTAGAGGCCGAAGCCGCTGCCTTTCTGCGTGTCCTTGGTGGTAAAAAACGGCTCGAAGATGCGCTCGGCCACCTCGGTGCTCATCCCGCAACCGCTGTCGGAGAAGCTCAGCTCGACGCCATCGGTCGCGGGCGTGTAGGTGCCGCTGACGCAGTTCTCGCACATGGGCTGCCCGGCGGGCACCTTGCGCAATTGGATTTCGATGCGCCCGGCGCGGTCGTCGAGGGCGTCGCGGGCGTTGATCGCCAGATTGAGCAGGGTCTGGCGGAAGGCCACGTCGTCGAGGTAAACGGGCAGGGACTCGCCGCCCGGCTCAAAAATCACCTCGCTGCCCTTCGGTAAAATAACGTTGATAAGATCAAGTTGATCGGCGACGATTTCCTCCAGATTGTGGTAGCTGGCCTGCCCGCTTTCCTCGCGGTTCAGCTCGATGATGCGCCGCACCAGTTTGCGCGCCTCCATTGAGTTCTTCTTGATCTGGTTCATCCCCCGATACATCGAGTGATCCGGCTCGAGCGAGCTGCAATATAGCTCACTGAGCGAGAAGATGCCGGCCATGATGTTGGAAAAGTCGTGCACCAGCCCGCTGGTCAGGGTGGCGAGGTTTTCCTTCCAGATGGTGCTGCTGAGGCGGTTTTCAGCGATGGACTGGCGCGTGATGTCGAGCCAGACGCCCTCGTAGCCGATCAGCATCCCCGAGGGCGTGACGCGGGGCGTGCGCATGTCGAGCAGGTAGCGAATCTTGCCCTCCGAGCCGATCCGCGCGCGATAGCTGAGCGAGAAGGGTTCGCCTTTTTCGCTCTGCGACTCCAGCTCGCCGAGGGCGTGCTCGCGGTCGCGCTCGTCGATCAGGTCGATGAAGGCGGTGCCGCTCTTTAAAAAGGTGCCCACCGGCAGGTCGAACTGCGACTCAAAGCGCTCGCCGAGAAAGCTGAAGGACAGGTCGGGTCGCTGGATGAACAGAATGCCGGGAAAATTTGCCTGATAGGCGGCGAGACGCGCCTCCGCACCCTGCAGGCGCAGCAGCAGCTTGGGCAGCAGGCGCGGATCGTTCCCAAAGTCGCGCACGCTGAGGTCGCGCAACTGGTCGTGCGGCGGCAGGGCGGGCACCAGCGTGACAAACAGCCCGAGCGCCGCCTTGAAGGCGTGGAGTTGCAGACCCTCGCCAGTCGGCTCGCCCTCGCTGTTATACCAGTGCAGAAAAAGCGGCTCGCGCAGGCTGGCCAGACGCGGCGGCAGCTCCTGCTCCCAGCGCGGCGAAAGCTGGATCAGCACCTCGCGCAGGCGGCTTCCGACCACGCTGCTCTCCTCGATGGGCAGGCGGTCGCGCAGCCCCTCGTCGTGCTCGGCAATGCGCTCTTCTCCATCCAGCAGAAAGTGGCAGATGGCAAAATGCGGTATCTGCGACGATCCCGGCCTGAGAGGGGTATCCGGCATACTTTCACTGTGGCGCTGGTTTTGTGCGTTGGCAATCAAGGACTTTGAAGTTGATAAAGTTTTCTTAAAAAGGCGATCAGGTGGCCATGGGCGCGGCGGTGGGGCGGCTGCTCGGGCTGCGGCTGATCGACTGCACGAGGGTGCGCGCCATCGCGGCCAGCGGCACCTGCTTTTCGCTCCCGCCCAGCTCCCAGGCGACCTTCGGCATCCCGTAAACCACGCTGCTGCGTTCGTCCTGCGAAAAGGTGCGGACGCCCCGCTTGCGCAGCTCCAGCAGCCCCTCGGCACCGTCGCGTCCCATCCCCGTGAGGATGCAGGCCGCCGAATCGCGTCCCACGTAGGGCGCGGCGCTGAAGAAAAGGGCATCGACCGCCGGGCGCTGGTGCCAGATCGGCTCCTCCTGATTCAGGTCGACCCGGTAGTGGTTGGTCGTCCAGCGAACGGTCATGTGATAACCGCCCGGAGCGACCAGTGCCAGCCCTGGCTTGAGAATATCGCCCGAGACCGCCTCGCGCACTTCCATCGCGCAGAGCGTGTTCAGGCGGTTGGCAAAGGCGGCGGAAAAGTGTGGCGGAATGTGCTGCACGATCGCGATGCCCGGCAGATTCCCCGGCAGGCTCTGCATCACCTCCTTGATCGCCTCGGTGCCGCCGGTCGAGGCACCGATCAGGATCAGCTGACGCGCGCCGTAGGTGCGACCCGCCGCCAGAGGCACGCGCTGCGCCAGTGCGTGCGGTGCCATGGTAGCCGCTGTCTTGCGCTTTCGCGAAATGGCCGCCGCCTTCACCTTCTCGATCAACACCGGGGCAAAGCTCGCCAGCTCCTCCTGACCGCTCGGCTTGGGCATCACATCGACCGCGCCCTTGTGCAGCGCCTCCATCGCCACCGACGAACCTTGCTGACTGAGCGTTCTCATGATGACGACCGGCGTCGTGCGCTGTTTCATCGAGATTTTCAGGAAGGACAGGCCGTCCATCTTGGGCATCTCGATGTCGAGCGTCAGCACATCGGGGCTCAGCTCGATAATCTTGTCCTTGGCCTGATAGGGGTCGCCCGCCATCCCGACCACCTCGATCTGCGGGTCGCTCCCGAGGGTTCGATTCAGTATCTGCCGCATCACCGCCGAATCATCGACGATCAGCACCCGGATTTTTCGCTGTGAATCTAACATGACCTTTAGTTACCTCTAAAAGTCGCGCCTTGAGCACAAACCCTTAACCCATTCGATTCCGCTCTCTCAAAAAACCGAAGGCACAAAAAGCTCAACCCCCAAAAGCAACCTGTGGGACGAGAAGCGGAGCAACAAAGCAAACTACGAATCGCACCAATCACCGCGAATCTCAATGGCGGTCAGCCGCCCTTTGCGCATGAGCACCTCGGGGATTTTTACATAGTCGTTAACATGCGGTTAACGGGATGCATGGCTTAGGCTGATCCATACTGTCCCGTAGATTCGTGTCGATTTGTGCGATTCGTAGTTTTCCCATGAAGCGCCCCGCTGTCTTGTAGGTTCCTTTAAATCCCCAACTGGGTGCTTTACCGGAAGTCTTCGGTAAGTTGCGCGAAATTCGGGCAATCTTTACTCAGGAACCTCGAAATGGCTCCGGCAGGTGTAAACCTCTTGGGCATTTTTAACCGTTTCTTAACCTCTCCGACTCTTGTAGCCCGGCATGGCATACCAGTTGCTCTATGGCCTTCGCTACCGCATCGCCCAATCGAGCGGGCGGGCAAATGCCCAGCAAAAGCTGGAGAACCGGGAGGTTTCCAGTCTGGCGCTGGGTCTATAAATAATCGCAAACGCACAATATAATAATCATGAAGCTACACTGTTTTCCAAAAATGTTTTCGGGGCTCGCTGCAGTCCCGCGCGCCCTGGCAGGTGGGCGGTGGCTGGCACCACTCGCGCTGCTTGCCCTGATCGTTCCCGGCCTGGCTTTCGGTCAGGACGACATGGCTTACGAGAGCTATGATGCCTTCACTGGCACGCCCGAGTTCCCCAAGTTCGTGGTCGATAACCTCTGGATCTGCATTGCTGCGGCTCTGGTGTTTATCATGCACCTCGGCTTCGCCAGCCTCGAGGCCGGTTTGACCCAAGCCAAGAACACGGTCAACATCCTCTTTAAGAACGCCTTCATCATCACCATGGGCTTGCTCGCCTACGGTGTCTGGGGCTTCAATGCCATGTATCCCGGCGACTTCGGCGGCTTCTTCGCCCTGGGCAGCCCGATTGCTGGCAGCTTCTCGGAGACCGCTGACGTGGTGGCCAACCACACTGCCGCTTACGCGGATTACACTTACTGGGCAGACTTCATCTTCCAGGCCATGTTCGCCGCGACTGCCGCGACCATTGTCTCCGGTGCGGTTGCCGAGCGTATCAAGCTGGGCAGCTTCATGATTGCGGCGACCCTGCTCGTCACCTTTGCCTATCCCGTGACTGGTTCCTGGGAATGGGGCGGTGGCTTCCTGAACAGCGAAGGCTGGGTCGGTGCTTTCGGTGCTGAATTTGCCGACTTCGCGGGTTCCCCCCTCGTACACGGCTTCGGTGGCTTCGCCGCTCTGGCTGCGGTGCTCGTCCTCGGGCCTCGCAAGGGCAAATACCTCGAAGGCGGACGCATTCGTCCGATCCCCGGTCACCGCTTCCCCCTCGCCACCATTGGTGTATTCCTCCTCTGGTTCGGCTGGTTTGGGTTCAATGGCGGTTCGGTTCCCCGCCCGTATCCGGCCGGTGTTTCCTTCGCTTTCCCTACCACCGCCTTGGCGGCTTCTGCCGGCGGCCTCCGCCGCTCCTTCCTCGCCTCGCCCCGCCTCGACGCGGCTGGCCTCCTGATGGGGC
>CAYQTM010000168.1:0-4830 GCA_964420355.1 uncultured Opitutales bacterium | reverse complement strand
ACGCCGGGTGCCGAAGGCGAGCTGCCGGTGCCGAATCCGCGCTCGACCGAGGAGCTGAACCGGTTGCGCAACATGATCGCCAATGCGCTGGGTGTGGTCGGCACGCCGGAGGTGCCGCTGGCCGATCTGGTGACGGTCGAGGAGGCCGAGTTTACCCTCTTCGACGCCGGCACCACCAACGGGGTCGATAAGGTGCAGTCGACCCTGATGGAGCATTCGGACTTGATCCGCAATGTGGTCGGCGGGCTGATCGCGGTGATCTTTTTTGTGGTCTTCTTCCGGATGCTGAAGCGCTACACGCCCTCGGCGGATGACGTGCAGATTTTTGATGTGCGTAACAATAACAATGGCGGTGGGCAAGGGCAGCTCGACGGATCCGATCCCCAGCAAAAAGCGCTGCCCGAAATCACCCCGGACTTTCTCAATGACCTGATTCAGGAGAAGCCGGAAAACATCAGCACCACCCTGAAACACTGGGTCACCAGCACCCCCAAGAAATAATTTCCCATGACGGAATCCATCATTGAAATCCCTGATTATGACAAGTTGAGCCGCCTTCAGAAGATGGCGCTCTTCTTGATTGTGATCGGGCCGGACTCCTCCGCTGAGCTGCTCAAGCACTTCAACGATCAGCAAGTGGAGGCCATTTGCCGCGAGGTGTCGAACTTCGAGATCGTGACTAGCGAGCTGAAGGCGAAGGTGATCGCGGAGTTTGGCGAAGTGATCGGCACCAGCCTGGGGTCGGTGATGGGCGGAGAAGCCTTTGCGCGGCGCACCATCGAGCTGGCCAAGGGCGAATACAAGGCCAATGCGTTGCTCGGGCGGGTCGCACCGACCCATAACACAATCGACGTGGTCAAGGAGATCGGCGAGATGGAGCCTCGGCAGATTTATAATCTGGTGCGCGACGAGCAGGTGCAGACGATTGCGTTTATCGCCAGCTATCTGAAGATGGAAAAAGCGGCGGAAGTGCTCACCATGCTCGCGCCGAATGTGCGCGACGAGGTGATCGAGCGAATCGGCAGCATGGAAATGACCTCGATGGCGCATGTCAGCAAGGTCGTGCACTCGCTGAAGAAGCACATGAAGGGGGATGACCGCGAGGTCTCGCGCCACCAGAGCGGCGGCGTGCGGACGGTGGCCGACCTGCTCAACACGCTCGACAAGGATACCAGCAAGAGCGTGTTGGCGAAGATCGAAGAGCGGAATCCGGCGCTCGGCAACTCGATCCGGCGGAAGATGTTCAGCTTCGAGGATCTTATCCGGCTGGAGATTTCCGACCTGCAGCGGGTCACGCGCGAGGTGGATATGTCGGATTTGGTGACGGCGATGAAGAGCGCCGATACGAATTTGCAGGAAGCGATTTTCAGTTCGGTGTCGAAGCGCGCGGCCGAGACCCTGCGCGAGGAGATCGAGATGCTCGGGCCAGTGCGGCTCAAGGACATCGAGGCCGCGCAGGATCGGATTATTCAGGTGGTGCGCCGCCTGGAAGAAGAAGGCGAGATCGTCATCGATCAGGGAGGAGGCGAAAGTGTCCTCTGATCCCGAAAAGCCGAAACTGGAAGCGGCGGCAATGCCCGAAGCGCTCGAAGCTGCGGATGTGGCAGGGGTCGCGGCTGGCGAGCCCGAGGCTGTCGCGAGCGCCGAGGCAACGGGCGAAAGCTTCGCAGACGCGCAGAGCGCGCCCGCGCGTGGGGGGGCGGCGGTGGAGGGGGCAGCCCCTGTGCTGAGCCGACGCGTTCGTTTGTCGCACCCGCTGCGTGGCGTGGCGGTTCGGCGTTTTGGGTCGGCGATTGATGCGGCGGCGGTGGAGGCGGCACGCCAGGCGGGCATCGAGGCGGGTCGCGAGCAGGCCGAGCAGCACTTTAATGCCCAGATTTTAGAGTATCGCGAGGAGCAGCGCCACCTGCACGAGAGTGTGCTGGCGGGGCTGGACAGCCGGTTCAGCGAGATGGCCAGCGAGGTCAATGAGCGTCTGCCGGGAATCGTGATGAAGCTTGTGCGCCGGGTGGTCGGGGAGGTCGAAGTGACCGAGGCCATGGTGCGCACGCAGCTCGACAAGATGATTGCTGAGCATGGCGGCAACGAGGAGGAATCGCTCGATGTTTACCTCGCGCCCAGCGACTTGGAGCTGCTTTCGGGCGGCCAGGACAAGCCGCATTACAAGGGTGTGACCCTGACCGCCGACCCCACGCTGCAGCCGGGCCACATCCGCCTGCGCTCCCGCTTTGCCGTGATCGACCACACCGTTGAAACCCGCCTCGCAACCTCGAACGCACCCAGACCGAAGCCTGATGACAACACCGCTTTCCAGCCCGCGACGCGCCTCGACGCCGGGCGCCCACCCCGCCTTCCCGCCCCCCTACGCGGCCATCGCCAGATGGTCGAATAAGCTGGCCGCCGCCGGAGGAGGTGCCTCCCGATGAGCGCGCTGCTCGACACTCTGGATCGCCTCGACAGCCGCGCCGACAGTGCCGAGCTGACCGACAAGGTGGGACGCGTCGTCCAGTCGATCGGCCTCGTGCTCGAATCGCAGGGTCCTGATGTTGCGCTGGGCGACCTCTGCACTATTTTTTCCGACCGCATGGGACGCTCGACGCCCGCCGAAGTGGTCGGTTTTCGCGGCGAGCGCGTCCTGCTCATGCCGCTCGGCGACACCCACGACATTCATCCCGGATGCAAGGTCGTCACCCGCGCCAGCGAGAGCCGCATTCTGGTTGGCGAAGGGCTCATCGGGCGCGTCATCAACGGTCAGGGGCAGCCCATCGACGACCGCGGCCCACTCATCGCCCACGAGCGCCGCGACCTCAATCCGCGCGTGCCCAACCCCATGCGCCGCGCCCCCATCTCCGATTTTTTCACCACCGGCATCCGCGCGATCGACGCTTTTGCCTCGATGGGCACCGGCCAGCGCGTCGGCATCTTTGCCGGCAGCGGCGTCGGCAAGTCCACTTTGCTGGGGATGATTGCGCGCGGCAGTTCCGCCGACATCAACGTGATCGCACTCATCGGCGAACGCGGGCGCGAGTTGCGCGAGTTTATCGAGCGCGACCTCGGACCCGAAGGCATGGCGCGTTCCGTGGTCGTCGTCGCCACCTCCGACCAGCCGGCACCCCTGCGCATCCGCGCGGCCAATGTTGCCATGACCATCGCCGAGTATTTTCGCGACAACGGACGCGGCGTCCTCCTCATGATGGACAGCGTCACCCGCTTTGCGATGGCGCAGCGCGAGATCGGCCTGGCCACCGGCGAGCCACCCACTTCGCGCGGCTACACCCCCTCCGTTTTTGCCGCCCTCCCGCGCCTCCTGGAGCGCTCGGGCATGAACGAGCACGGCTCCATCACCGGCCTTTTCACCGTTCTGGTCGAGGGCGATGACATGAACGAACCCGTCGCCGACGCCGTCCGCGGCATCCTCGACGGTCACCTCGTTCTCAGTCGTGCCCTTGCCACGGCAAATCAATACCCACCGGTCGACGTGCTGGAAAGCGTCAGCCGTCTCAGCCGCAGCGTTTGCACCGAGCCCGAGACCGCCCTCACCAGCGAAGCGCGCGACCTCCTCGCCCTTTATCGGAAGAACGAGGACATCATCAACGTCGGCGCTTACACCGCCGGCAGCAACCACCGGATCGACCGCGCCATCGCCTGTCGCGAGAAAATCCTCGACCTGCTCCGCCAGTCCGCCACCGAGGCCAGCCCCCGCGAGGACAGCTTCGCCCGCCTTCAGGCCGCGCTGGCATAACCTCCCCCCTCTCTCGCTATGAAAGTCTTCCATTTTCGTCTCGAACCCCTCCTCGAACTGCGCCAGCGCGACGAAGACCGCGCCCTCAACGCCTATGCCATCACCATGCGCCAGCGCGCCGAGGCCGAGCGCGCCGAGGAGATGACCCGCCTTGCCCTCGTTCAGCTCGACAAGGAAGTTATCCGCACCCGCAACAACCATTTCGACCCGCGCAACCAGGGGCCGGCCATCGACGCCTCGCGTCTGGTCGAGCAGCAGCTCATCGCCTGCGAAGAGCGTTGCAAGGAAGCCCGCGAGGCCGAGGAAGCCGCCCGCCAGCGCTACCTCGAAGCCCGCACCGCCACTCAGGTCATGGCCAAGCTCAAGGACAAGCGCCAGGCCACCCACATTTACGAATCCAATCGCCGTGAGCAAGAGGCGCTCGAAGAAGCCACCATCATTCGCTCCGGCCGCAAGATGGCTGAAGCACCCCTCACCCTATGAACAAGTTACTCCGCTCATTCTGGGTGGTCGCTGGCGCGGCCCTCGTTATCAATCTCGCCTGCATCGGCGGGTTGATCCTCATGCGGCTCGACGAGATCGTCGTCCTGCCGCCGCCGTCGATCGACGAGATGGCCGATGAGGAGATTCCGCGCACCTACTGGAGTTTCAGCACTTCAGAGATCGACAAGCTCGTTACCGAGCTGGGCGAGCGCCGCAACGACCTCAGCGGCCGCACCCAGACAGTCGAAACGATGGAGGCGCGTCTCCAATTCGAGATGGACGAACTTTTCCGCCTGCGCGACGAGATCGAGCTGCGCCAGAAGGAGCTGGATGCCACCGTCCTGCGCATCAAGGAGGACGAGGTTGCGAACCTCAAAACCCTCGCGAAGACCTACTCCGAGGTCGATGCCGAGGCCGCCGTGAAGATCTTTCAGGAGATGGAGGACTCGCTGGTGGCGAAAATCCTCGCTCTGATGAAGACCAAGGAGGTCGGCAAGATTTTTGAAGCGATGGCCGAGATGCCCGATCCCGACGGCATTCAAGCCAAGCGCGCCGCCCGCCTCTCCGAGCTGCTCCGCCTCTACCAATCCCAAAAGTAATTTTTA
>CAYQTM010000167.1:0-4847 GCA_964420355.1 uncultured Opitutales bacterium | reverse complement strand
AGGCGCGGTTGAGGCCCAAGAGCGGCACGACGTCGGCGACGGTGCCGACGGCGACCAGGTCGCGCCCGGCCACGAGCGCCCGCTCGCCCAAGGCGCCCACCGCCGGGGGCAAGGGTGGGCTGGGCGCCGGGCCGGTGCAGAAGGCGAGCCGCACGCTGCCCGCCGATGCCGCGTTGCGGGTCGAGGCACCGCCGCGTTTTGTCGGTCGAGGCGGCGAGAAGCTGGAGGCGTTTATGGAGGCCTTTCCGGTGGCGGTCGAAGGGCTGACTTTTCTCGATGTGGGCGCCTCGACCGGCGGTTTCACCGATTGCCTGCTCCAGCGCGGCGCGGCGCGCGCGATCTGCGTCGATGTCGGCCACGGCCAGCTCCATCCGCGCCTGCTGGCCGACCCGCGCGTAACCAACCTCGAAGGCATCAACGCCCGCCACCTTCAGCCAGACGACCTTCCCCTGCCGCGCTTCCCACTGATAGTGATGGACTTATCTTTCATCTCTCTGCGCAAGGTCTTGCCCAACCTCTGGCCACTCCTCGCGCCCGGCGGCCACCTCATCGCCCTTGTCAAACCCCAGTTCGAGGCCGAAAAAAGCGAGGTCGCCCGCGCCAAAGGCATTATCCGCGACGACGCCATCCGCACCCGCATCCTCCAATCCCTCCAAGACTTCGCCCGCACCCAACTCCCTGACTGCCACATCCTCGGCAGCCTCGAATGCCCCATCCACGGCGGCGACGGCAACCGCGAATACCTCCTCGGCCTGACTCGCCGCCCACTGCAAACGGAGGAATAACACGAGTCGCGGATCGACACGAATCCCGATAAGCACGGCCGTTCCGCTCAAGACGCAATAGCTTGGGGTCTTCGGGTCTTGGCGTGAGACAAAATCGGGTCAAACTTTGCTGAAGAGCGTGACGATTCCCTGCAGTTGTCCGCGCACGTTTTCAATCGCTGTGACGATACTTGCGGCAGGCAGGTCATCGGTTTGCTCGTCTTCGGCCAACGTTGGCAGATCGAGTGGCACGGCGTCGATCAGCGGACGTGCCGAGATTGCCAGCGCCAGCAGTGTCGGCAGTTCGGAGCCGGACGGGCACACCTGTGGGTGCATCTGATAGCGCACGGGGTCGCAGATCACGCTCGGAATCTTCCAGCGCTCCAACAGCGACGCGCCAATTTCCGCAAAGTCAAACCCAAGCAGTTGCCGCTCCATTTCGGGCGTCAGTTGCACGCCTTCCTCGGCGTCTTCATAAATCTGAATATCCCGCTCCTGTGCAAAGCGATTGATCAAAATCTTCCCGATCGCGTGCAGCAGACCCACCGTGTAAGCCGTGCCGGCATCGCCACCCGTCTCATCTGCCAGCGCTTCCATCAGCAGCGCCGTCCGCAGCGAAATCCCCCAAAGCTCGCCCTTCTTCAGGCCATAGGAGGGCAGGGCATCGACCATCACCTGCAAGGCACTCAGCGCGCTCACCACTTTATTCACCTCGCGAAAACCCAGTCGCGACACCGCCCCATCAATCGTCGTGCTCCGCTCCGAACCGCCATAAAAAGCGCTGTTCGAGAGGCGCACCACCCGCGCGGCCAGACTGGCATCCAACCGAATCAACTCCGCGATATCTTCGAGCGTGCTGTTGCCGTCGCGCAGCAGATTCTGCAGTCGCGGAAACACCTGAGGCGCAGCCGGCAGGCGATCCGCACTGGCAAAAAGGTCTTCGAGTTGAAAGATGGGCATGGCGCGATACTTGCAGGTTTACACCCATAAGTCGCCTCCACCCTTGAGAATTGAGTCTGCGCAGGCATTATCTCTACCCGCGCCTAAATTTTCTGAAAACCCGAGCAAGATTGAGAGATGGCACACCAGCATGACCATTCCCGCGGTAGCGAAAACGTGAGCGACGGCGTGCTCCTTTGGAGCGTCTTGATCAATGCAGCGCTCTCGGTTTTTGAGTTCATTGCAGGAGCCATCTCAGGCAGCGTGGCGCTCATGGCCGATGCGCTCCACAATACCAATGACGCCGCTGCCTTACTCATCGCATACATTGCTCGAAAAATCTCCAAAAAAGGAGCCGATACCTTCTATACATTCGGCTATCGCCGAGCCGAGTTGATCGGCGCGATGATTCAACTCACGGCGCTGATTATCGTTGGCCTTTATCTGGTTTACGAGGCAATTAGTCGCTTCCTCCAGCCCGAGCCTCTTGCAGGCGGCTGGATTATGGCGGCAGCGGGCATTGCCTTGCTGGTCGATATTGCAACGGCATGGTTACTCTGGGCGATGTCCAAGGGCAGCGTGAACGTAAAGGCGGCCTTTCTGCACAACATTACCGATGCAGGCGCTTCCCTCGCAGTATTGATCGGCGGAGCCGCCATCTACTGGCTGGATTGGAGATGGGTCGATCCCATACTTACCCTCGCGATCGCGGGCTACATTCTCTACATGTCCTTTGGCATGTTGCGCAAAACCTCGCGCATTCTCATGGAAGGAACGCCACCCGGCCTTTCCCTCGAAGAGATCGGCCACACGATCGAGCAAATCGAAGGTGTCGAGAACGTCCATCATCTGCACGTCTGGGAACTGGACGAGCATCACCGAGCGCTCGAAGCGCACATCCTGACTGCCGCACCCCTGCAAAAACACGGCAATCTGCGCAAGCGTATCAAAGAACAGATGCAGAGCCGCTTCGACATAGGCCACAGCACGCTGGAATTGGAAAATAAAGGCGACAGCGAAACATGCCCCAGCGATAAACTGATCTGGCATCACTAGAGAATTTCTGCTCCAGCTAACCATACAAGACCCAGCCACAACCCGTCGAACTGCAAATTGCCACCAATCGGCTTTACGCGATGATAGCAGCGGTGGCTCGAACGCTAGAGCCAAGCCTCTGGGCGCATCCGCGAGGACTCTGGCAAGGGCGTCTCTGCGAAATAGACCGCCATGCGAAAATAGGGCAGGCGATCCTCCGGCGCTTCGGGCTTTTTACGCCGCAAGTCGTCGAAGAGCACCTCGGGCGAGCGCCCTTCAAGCTGATAGACCTCGCGCACGCCCACATCGATCAGGTCGCGCGCCACCTCGGTCTTCATGCGCGGGATTCGCATGAGATTGGACTGGAGTGCCTCGGTGTCGACCTTCTTTTTTCGCTTGGGCGTGGCCATGCTTTTATCAAATGCTCACGCCTCGGGAAACTCAAAGCTTTTCTCAGCGCGATGACAGGTGCAAAAGTTTTCAGGTTTTCCCTTGCAATGGGGGTGTGGGGTGCTTTTCATGGCATTTTAACACGCCTTGAACCCCTGTCGGCGTTTGCCGGATGGTTTTGCGAAAACTCCGAAACAGCGTTTCGTTTTTGGGACTGGCCGCGCTTTTTCTCGCCGCCGGGAGTGCTTTGGGGCAATCGGTGGCACCGGTGCTGAAGTTCAGTGCGCCCGCCGAGAGCCCGGATGAGGTCAGCGAGGGGCATGTCGAGCTGCGCTGGACGCTGGTCGAGGAGGGCGCGCTCGATGCGGAGGAGGCCGAGGGGGTGAGATTTCAACTGGAGCAGGCCACCGTCGCCGATTTTTCCGATGCGACCGAGCGTTATGTCGGGCGCGACCTCGGCAGCTTTATCTCGGGGCTGGCCGAGGGCAACTACTACTTTCGCGTGCGCGCGGTGGCACCGTCGGGCGAGCCGGGCGCGTGGTCGGAGCCGATGCAGGTGACGGTCGATTACCCCAATGTGCGCCTGGTGCAGACCCTGCTCATCGCGGGCGCGATCGTGTTGGTGCTGACCGTCGGGGCGATCATCGCCGGCCACCTCAAAACCAAAAAAGAAAGCGCCCGCCGCTGATTTTTTGCCTATGGATGCCCACCAGAGTTACGTTCTCGACCCCTACCTCGGCTGGATCCTGCTGGCGATCTTTGGCTCGGCCTGGGTGATGCTAGGCATCTATTGGGGACGCAAGGCGAAGGATCTGGAGGGCTTCATGCTGGCCGGGCGCAACGTGGGGATGGCGCTGGGCGCGGCCACCGCGATGGCCACCTGGGTGACCTCCAACACGGTGATGCTCGCGCCGATGTTTGCCGCGCAGCTCGGCATCTGGGGCGTGCTGGCCTATGCGACGGCCAGTTTCGGACTCTTCCTGTTTGCGCCGATGGCCTACCGCATTCGGCGGCTCATCCCCAAGGGCTACACCAGTGGCGACTTTATCCGGCTGCGTTATGGGCGACCCGCCTGGGTGGTCTTTCTCATCATCAGCATGGTGTATTCCATGGCCTGGCTGGTCAGCATGGCGATGGCGGGCGGCGTCCTGCTGGAGGCTCTGGCGGGGATCGACTACCGCTGGGGCATGAGCGTGATCCTGCTCGTCTGCGTGGTTTACACGCTTTTCGGCGGACTCTACGCGGTCATCGGCACCGACTTCATTCAAAGCGTCATCATCCTCATCGGCGTGCTGGTGGTCGGCTTCTTTGTGCTCGACCGGGTCGACATGGGGCAGGTTTACAGCGACCTCGCGAGCGATCAGCCCGCGCTCATCACGGTGTTTTTCCCAGCGGCGCTGCTGGCGATCTTCAACAACATGTTTTTCGGCTTCGGCGAGGTCTTTCACAACAACGTCTGGTGGAGCCGCGCCTTTGCCATGCGCGAGGGCGTGCCGCAAAAGGCCTTTTTCCTCTCGGGGCTGCTCTGGTTCCCCATCCCCATCGCCGCCGGGTTCATCGCGCTGGCCGCCAACACGATGGGCATCAACATCGTCAACCCCAACATGGTGGGGCCGCAAGTGGCCTCACAAGTGCTCGGGTATACCGGTGCCATCGTGGTTTTCGCCGTCGTTTTCGTCTCGCTCGCCTCCAGCATCGACAGCCCGCTCGCCGCCACCC
>CAYQTM010000166.1:0-4876 GCA_964420355.1 uncultured Opitutales bacterium | reverse complement strand
CAGCAGGTGCCAGCTGGAAAGCGTTACCATGCGCGGGGTTCCGACTGCGGCGGAGGACGGGACAGTCGACGTCATGCGCAGGAATGTCCCGATGCGCCGACCCCAGACATAGCGGTTGTAGCCGCAGAGCAGTGCGTCGCCACCATCGCCCGACAGGCTGAGCGTCACATGCTTGCGCGCCAGCCGCGAGACCGGATGGGTGGGAATCTAGGAGGAATCGGCAAAGGGCTCGTCATACATCTCCGGCAGCGAAGGAATCACCGCCCGGGCGTCTGCCTGCGTCAGATAGAGCTCGGTATGCTCCGTGCCCAGATGCCGCGCCACCTCGGCCGCATGCTGCGCCTCGTTGAACTGATCTTCGTGAAAGCCGATGGAAAAGGTCTTGACCGGAGCGGCCGCCTGTTTCTGCATCAGTGCGACCACTGTGGAAGAATCAATCCCGCCGGAGAGAAAAGCGCCCAGCGGCACATCGGAGATCATGCATTTTCCCACCGCATCGGTAAGAAGTTCCTCCAGCTGGTCGGTAGCCGCGACATCGTCTCCGGCGAAGGGATGCCGCAGCCCGTTGGTCATCGCCTGCCGCGCCGCACCGATGGTCTCCGGCTCGATGGCATTGGGGGGTGCCGAAAAGTGCGCAATCGGTTCGGAAACGCTGAAAAAGAGCAACCCGATGCCCATGCCCGCCGTGAACAGCATGGCAAACCAGGACATATAGCTGTATTCCGGCTCGTCCTCGTCGGTGCCCAGCTTAATCTGCCCGAATTTGCTGAAAAACAGCCAGAGCACAAACCCCAGAAAGAACGTCACCGAGATGATGTAAAACCACCCCGCCTTGGTCACGATCCAATCCTGAATCGCCGAGACAATTTGATCCATGCTCTCCAGGTTGAACGCCGTTAGGAGAACAAAAAGCAGGATGATCGCCGCCGAGCTAAAGAAAACCGTCCGGTGCACCTTCATTCGGTCACCCTACCCCAGCCCGCCAAAGCGGTTCAAGTCGCAAGTCAGAATTCACAAGTCAGAATTCAGAATTCAGAATTCAGAAGTCAAAAGGCAGAAAGCGGGTTGCCTGAGTTGGCACATAGAGGCGAATTGAGTTTTGGGGCTCATGCTCAGAACTCATAGCTCGGAACTCTTTCTGACTTGCGACTTGTGACTCTCAAGGGAAGCGTGCTGTGGGACTCACTTCGCCATGCGGAAGTCGATTTGGCGCTTGAAGCGGTCGACGCGGTCGACTTCGACGTCGATCTTGTCGCCGAGCTTGTAGCGCTTGCCGGTGCGGCGTCCGATTAGCTCCGCGCCGTCCGAGGAGAGGTGGTAGAGGTCGTCGCGCAGGGTCGAGATGTGGACGAGTCCGAAGGCCATCGACTCGGCCAGCTCGATGAACATGCCGTGATTTTTCAGGTCGGTGATGATCGCCTTGAAGCTCTGCTTGTGCGGGCTCTTCATCTCGCGCTCGAAGAACTCCAGCAGCTTGGTCTTCACGCTTTCGCGCTCGGCTTCCATGCTGTTGCGCTCGGTGATGCTGATGTGCTCGGCCAGGCTGGCGAGCTGCGCGGCGTTCATCCGGCTTGTGATCTTGGCGGGTGCGGAGAGGATGCGGTGGCGCTTGAGGTAGCGGTCGAAGCTCTGGTGCACCATGAGGTCGGCCAGCCGCCGAATGGGCGAGGTGAAGTGCAGGTAGTCCTCCTTGGCCAGCCCGTAGTGCCCGTCGGGCGAGGCGCGGTATTGCGCCTGTTTCATCGCGCGCAGCACGTTGATTTTCAGGTTGTGCCCCTGTGGATGCTTGTTGATCTGTTCGATCAGGCGGGTCATCTCGCGGCGGTTGGTCAGGTCGCCCACCTTGATCCCGAAGGTCGCCACCGTCTCGCGCAGCTCGTCCAGCGAAGTGGCTTCGGGCTTATCATGCACTCGATAGATACACGGCATGTCATCCAGCCGCATCGCGCGTCCGACCGCCTCGTTGGCGGACAGCATAAACTCCTCGATCAACTGGTGGCTCTCGTCGTTTTCGATCCGCTCGATGCGGTCGGCATAGCCCTTTTCGTCGACAAAAATCTTGGTCTCGGGCATGTCGAGGTCGAGGCTGCCCTTGCGCATCCGCGCCTTTCGCAGGCGGCTGGCGATCGACCAGAGCGCACGCACCGCCTCGCGCAGCTCGTCCAGCTCGTCGTTGCGCAGATCACTCAGCGGGCGCCCGGTCGAGCCGGTCTGGTGAGCCGGCGGCAGGGGCAGCTCGCGGATTTTCTTGTTGGAGTCCTCGTTGAGGAAGGCGTAGGCCTGGCGGTAGGTCAGGCGCTTGCGACTGTAAATCACCGTGTTGGCAAACTGCGTATCGGTGAGCTTGGCCTCGCCGTCAAAGCTCAGGAAAACCGACTTGGTCAGGCGATCCTGCCGCTCGACCAGGCTGCAAATCCCGTTCGACAGGGCGTGCGGCAGCATCGGCAGCACCGTGCCGACCAGATAGGTGCTGTTGCCGCGCTTGCGCGCCTCTTTCATCAGCTCGCTGCCGGGCTTGACGTAGAAGGACACGTCGGCGATGTGGATGCCGACCCGGTAGCCGCCGCCTTCCAGTGACTCCAGCGTCAGCGCGTCGTCAAAATCCTTGGCGTCGTCGGGGTCGATGGTCAGGCAAAACAGATCGCGACAGTCCTGCCGCCCTTGAATATCGGCGTCCTGCACCTTGTCGGGGATCGACTCGACCTCGCGCAGCACCGCCGCCGGGAAGTCGGTCTCCAGATTATACTTGTGGAGGATCGACTTGAATTCGGCCTCGGGGTTGAAGGTCTTGCCGAGCACCTCGACAATCTCGCCCTCGGGGTTCAGGTGGCGCTGCTTCCACTCGCGCAGCCGCACGATTACCTTGTCATTGACGCGCGGGCGCTGCTTGACCGGATTTTTCGCGGGGTCGGGCACCAGCACGTCCTGAATGATGCGCGGGTCGTCCGGCACCACGTAGTAGGTGGTGCGCGACTTCATCAGCGTGCCGGGCAGGGTGTCGCGCTTGCGCTTGAGCACCTCCAACACCCGCGCGTATTGGGCGTTGGGGTCGTGCCGCCCGCGACGCCGCTGCTGGCGTGGCTCCTTGATCTGCCGCGCCACCACGCGGTCGCCATGCAGCGCCACGGCCGTGTCCTCGGCGTGAATTTGAAAGGGCTCGGGCGAGGGATTGCCCTCGGTGGCCTCCGGCAGCAAGACCGCCGAGCCGCTTTGCCGAAACCGAATCTCGCCGGTCACCAAATCGGCGTCGCGCGGCAGAATGTAGCGCCCGTTCTTGATCTTCGCGAGCGCCCCGTCCTGCACCATACGCTTGAGCGCCCGCCCGAGCGACTTGCGGTCGCGTGCGCCCTCCTGCTCGAGCGCCTCGGCCAGCGCATCCTCCCGCATCGGCACATAGCCCGGCTCGCGCATCAGCGATAGCAGTTGCTCCTGCAGATCGCTCGACGCCTTGCCCACTGCGCGCTTGCGCGGCTGCGCCGGATCCTTCTCCGGCATGGGCGCACTCAGCGGCGCACCCTTTGCCCGCCGCGTCGTGTTCGAGCCACTCTTGCGCGCGCGCCCACCACGACTGCCGCGACGGGTCGACTTGCCCTCACCGGCTGGCTTGCCCTCCTCGGAGGACTTGGGCTGCGGGGACGCGCCCGCCTTGGGCTTGAGCTCGGACTCGGGCTTGGCCTCTGTCTTGAAATCGGCACTGCGCCCGCCTCGGCGGCTGGCCTTGCGCGGGCCGGAGCGGCGGCGGGAACTGGAAGAAGGAGCACCCTCCGCCTGCTTGCGGGAGGATTGTTTACGGGCTGACATACCCCACACCATGCCGACTGAAGCACCCAACCGCAATCCCCAATCGCAAACGCTCGCGCACGGCTGGAGAATCGGGATTGCAGTTTCAGGCGCAAAGGCTAGTGTCGCGCTATGGCCTTATTCAGCAAGCCTAGATATTCGACCGTTACGGTCAAAAAGAAAGACATCCCGGCCGGACTCTGGACTAAGTGCCCGAAGTCGGGTGAGATCGTTTACAATCGCGAGCTGGAGCAGAACCTGATGGTCGTGCCCAAGAGCGATTACCACTTTCCGCTGCCTGCGCCCGACCGCGTCCGCTCGCTGCTGGATGAGAACACTTTTGAGGAGAAGGACGCCAACCTCACCGCCGTCGACAGCCTGGAGTTCACCGACCTGGTGCCCTATGTCGATCGGCTGAAGAAATACGAAAAAACCGGCCTCAAGGACACCGTTTTGAGCGGCCTCGGGAAGATCGGCGGGATGCGCATCTCGCTGGCTGTGATGGACTTTCGCTTTGCTGGTGCCAGCATGGGCAGCGTTGCCGGCGAGAAGATTACCCGCGCCATCGAGCGCGCCATCGAGCAGCGCCTGCCCTTCATCATGATCGCGGCCTCCGGCGGCGCGCGAATGCAGGAAGGCATTTACAGCCTCATGCAGATGGCCAAAACCGGCGCGGCGCTCGGACGCCACCACGAGGCCGGCTTGCCCTACATCGTGGTGCTCACTCACCCCACTACCGGCGGCGTCACCGCCAGCTTTGCCACCCTCGGCGACCTCATTCTCGCCGAGCCCGGTGCCCTGATCGGCTTTGCCGGCGCGCGCGTCATCAAGGAAACCACCAAGCAAAACCTGCCCGAGGGCTTCCAGACCTCTGAGTTCCTCATGGAACACGGCCTGATCGACCAGATCGTCCACCGCCACCAGCTCCGCGACCGCATCCACACCTTCCTCAACGCCTTCACCGGCCAAAAGGAGCCCGCCCCGGCACTGAGCGCCTGACAAGCGCGAGGCAGCCTCGCTGGGATTCGCTGAATGGATATGGATTATGCCACATGGAACTCTTGCCTGATAAGCTGACGCGTCTGGTGGTGAAGGG
>CAYQTM010000165.1:0-4881 GCA_964420355.1 uncultured Opitutales bacterium | reverse complement strand
CCTTCTAGCGAAGAGGCCTGGGTGCATAATTACGGTTTAACAAGACCAATCCCAAAAGAAATCGACGCGCAGGCTTTCTCAGAAGAACTACGAATCTCACCAATCCACACCAATCTCGGGGACTGGATGTTAATCAGCCTAAGCCATGCAGCCCCTTCAACCACACAGCTTCGGCTAAATGAAAATCCCATGAGCGGCGCAGGGCAGACGCCCGCTTACATCTATCGAGATTCGTGGAGATTCATGCGATTCGTAAATTGCTTTTGTTCATCTGCGTTACGATAGATGTGTGATAAGCGTGTTCGATTTGATGCTCGAGTGCACTCGGCGCTTGCGGGCGAAGGGAGCTTCTGCCATCTTTGGGTTATGCAAAATGATGTTGAAGAGGTCACGATTAAAGGCGTGATGCCCACCTCGAATGGTTGTGCAATCTTTCTCGGGAATGATGAGAAAACGTTTGTGATCTACGTTGATCAGACGATTGGGAATGCGATCTCGATGGCGGTCAATGATGTGAAGCGCGACCGCCCGATGACCCATGATCTGGTGCAATCGCTCTTCACCGGCTTCGGAATCGAGATGGAGCGCGTCATCATCAACGATGTCGACGAAGGCACCTTTTACGCGCGCATCATCCTCAGCATGAGCAACGAGATCGGCACCAAGCTGGTCGAGCTGGATGCCCGCCCCAGCGACTCGATGGTGCTGGCGCTCCAGAGCAAAAAGCCCATCTTCGCCGCCAGCAAAGTGTTGGACTCGGTCGAAGACATGACCGAGATCCTCCAGCGCATCCTCAAGCAGCAAAACTAGCCGCGACAACCTCAGGCCGAGGCCAGATAGCGCCGGTCGGAGCCGGTGCTGGTGTGGTAGCCGTCCTGCACACTGTGGAGTCGGCGCAAGGTGCGCTCGGCCATCTGAAGCTGCTGGCGGTTTTCCGACATCTTGAGCGAGAGCGTCTCCTCATTGTGCCGCTGGGTGCTGCGCAGTTCGCTCAACAGCGCCTGCTCCGGCGAGCCCTCGAATTGCTCGGGCGAACTCTGTTTCAGATCTTGCAGGGTGCGGATGACCGCCGCCTTGCGGAGCTGGTTGCGCTCCAGCAGCTCGAGGTTGCCGTGTTCCAGCGCAAAGCTGTCGGAGATGGTAAGTCTTCGGGCTTCGCGGAGCAGCTTGAAAAGTCGGCTGGGTGAGTCAGGTGTGTTCATGATCCGGGTGTGGCTGATGTTTGGGCTGCCGACCCGGAACCTGCGGGGCAGGCCGGATCTAGGCCGTCTGGCAAATAGATTCCATTGGTTTGGAGCCGTGTTCGGTTTTAGTGAGCATCTCGGCCCAGGCATCGCGGATTTCCTGCATGATGGTCTGCGCCTCGTAAATGGGCGCGGAGTCCTTGTTGACATTGGCCCTCTGCAGGAGCCCGTAGGCGTGGCCGTAGAGCGAGTAGAGGGTTTGCGGCAGGTCGCCGTTGACCTTCATGTCGATCGAGTTTTGCAGCTCGCTGAGAATGTTTTGCGTGCGAATGAGGTTGTTGTTGATCTGCTCGTTGCGGCGGAGAAAATTCTCCTCCTCGAAGCCCGCCAAGGCCGCCGCCATAAAGCGCAGGGCACCATCATACAACATCAGCACCAGTTTGCCTGGGCTGGCGGTTTCCACAGAGGCGGATTTGTAGGATTTGGCGAGTTTACTGTAATTCATCGCAGAATCGGGGCTTCAAAGGGCTACTTGGGGCTTTTCAAAATTGCGCTAGCGTCCGCCAATGGGCAGAAATTCTGCCAGCATGGCGCGTGCCGTAGCATCGAGCACATCCGGCTCGACCCGCTGACCCGGCCCGTAGGCCGCGCGGGCATGCTCAATCACACCCTCGCGGGTGTCCGGCATTTCATGGAGAAGGGAGACCATTTCCTGAACTTTCTCAAGACGGCTGGAAGTGGCTGTCGACCCGGCTTCTTCGGCGGCGGGCTTGTTGACAGCAGGTTTCGTGGGTGCCTCAGCGGCAGTCGCACGCTTGAGGCTGGAGTTCACCAAGTTGATGTGGGACGGATCGATGTGCATAAGAAAATAGACCGGTAAAATGCTGGTTGAGTTTCGCTTAGGATTGGATTGCGCGGCAGTGCGGATGCCGGAATGGAAATTTACCTGCTTTTAAATTCGCTTGCTTTGTGCAAAACTTGAGCCGGAATGCGGAAGGTCTCCGATTCCAGCAGCCTGTGGTGCCAAAAAACAAGCATAGTAGAAGTTTTACATTCGGCGCGGGAGGCTGCATACTGGAACCGAATCGCCCAAAAAGGGACTCATTCGATTGACCACAATCCCATGATAATGCGCTTATTCCTGCTTCTGAGCCTGGCTGGCGGGCTGTTGTTTACCGGCTGTGAGAACAACCAAAACGTGCCGATCAATCGCGCGGGCTTCGCGCGAGCCCTGCCGGTAGAGACCCCGCACGTGCTGGTGACGACCACCGAAGGCGACTTCATCATCCAGCTCTACGCCAATCAGGCACCCATCTCGGTCGAAAACTTTCTGGACTACGTCGCCAGCGACTTTTACGACGGCACGGTCTTCCATCGCGTCATTCCCGGCTACGTCGCGCAAGGCGGCGGCTACACCGATCAGCTCGAAGAAAAGCCCACCCGAGGCAACATCCGCAACGAAGCCCACAACGGCCTGATCAACCGGCGCGGCACCGTCGCAATGGCGCGCACCCGCGAACGCGACAGCGCTCAGGCGCAGTTTTTCATCAACCTCGACGACAACGAGCTGCTCGACCACGGCGTGCGCGACTACGGTTACGCCGTCTTTGGCGAGGTCATCATGGGGATGGACGTGGTCGAGCGGATCGCCCAGCGCGAAACCATCGACCGCGGGCGCTTTCAGGATCTGCCGACCCAGCTACCGGTAATTCTCGAAATCGAGCGCCTCGACTAAGGGCTTGGAAGACAACAAGTGGGGCGACAGGACGCCGGAATTTTGTTCGCTGGCAAGCCACGCCAATGGAGTTTTCTGCCCTGCGGCATCACAAGGGCAAGCGCTCCAGCAGCGCCTGAATCGTCGACACCTCGACCGGCTCGCTGCCCGCCCGCTGCATTATATAAGTGTCCCGCGCCCGTGCTTCGATCTCAAACTGCGCCTCTGCCGGATCCTCGGTCGGCGCAATCCCATGCCGACGCAGCGCATTCTCCACCCAGCGCACGACCAGCGGATCACCACTCACCCGCGCCCGCGCCCGCGCCTCTTCCCGCGTCGTAAAGGCCCCCGTCGAGGGGTCAAACTGCACCGTATCGCGACTGAACACCCGCGCAATCGAGCCATCCAGCACCAAATCCTCCGGCACCCCGCTGTGAAACGCCCCGCCCGGCTCCATCAGCCACAGCGTGTCGGCGGTTTGCAGACACAGCTCCAAATCGTGACTCGACAGCAGCAGCGCCAGCTCGCACCCATGCGCCAGCTCCCGAAGCTGGTGCAAAATCTCGATGCGGTGCGGCAGATCCAGAAAAGCGGTCGGCTCATCCAGCAACACCACCGGCGTCTCCTGCGCCAGCGCCCGCGCAATCATCACCCGCTGACGCTCCCCATCGCTCAGCGTCGCCAGCGTGCGCCCGGCCAGCGCCTGCGTCCGCGTCACCCGCATCGCCCACTCCACCCGCTCCAGATCGACCGCCCCCAACTGCCCCGACCAGTTGGTGTGCGGATGCCGCCCCAGCGCCACCGTCTCGCGCGCCGTCAACAGCCCGCCGCCACCCAGCCGCGTCAACACCAGACTCAGCGCCCGTGCCCGCCGACGCGGCTGCCCCAGCAGCGAGGTATCGCCCAACAGCGCGACCTCGCCCGCCAGCGGTTCCTGCAACCCGGCCAGCGTGCGCATCAGCGTGCTCTTGCCGCAGCCATTCGGCCCCAGCAGACAGGTCAGCGTCCCGCGCCGCAAATCCAGATTCAGCCCTTCCGCCAGCACCTTGGGCTGCCCGCGCTTCGACTGATAACCAATCCCCAGCCCCCGAGCGCTCAATTGCGCCTCGCGCGTACCTGCCAACGGCAGCGGACTCGCCATTGCCCCGACCATCAAATGCCCAAATCCACGTCCAGCAGCGCTTGCTGCCGCACATTTTCCGGCACCGGCACCAGCCCGCCCGCCGTGATCGCCTGCGCCGTTTGCTCACCCAGCAGCACCCGCAGCACCGGAGCCAGCCGCGCCCGCTCCTCACTCTCAAACACCACATAAAAGGGCAGGCTCAGCGGATAATCCCCCGCGTGAATATTCCGGGGCGTCGGCGAAAACACCTGCCCGCCACTCGTCCGCGACAGCAGCATCACCTTGATCCCCGGCCTGTCCGGCAGATACGAGGCCAGCCCGATCCCGCTGTCGTCCCGCAGCAGATACTCGATCAATTGCTGCCGCTCGTCAAAGAGGCTAACGTTCGTCTTCAGGCTCGGACTCCGCAGCACCGTATGCCGAAACATATCCAGCGCAATCCCGCCATCGCGCGGGCGCACCGCCACCGGCTTGATGCTCCGCGTCTCCCAAGCCGTCAGCCCGAGGTCGCTCCAGCGCGTCAAATCGTTCTCCTCCAGACGCCCAAAAATCCCGCGCAGGCGCGTAATGCTCATCTGTCCCAACGGATTATCCTCATTCACCAGCACCACCGTCGGCATATAAGCCAGCGGAGCCGTCATAAACGGCGCACCCGGCAGCTGTCCGCCCTCCGGCAGCGCAATGATCGCGATATCCGCCTCGCCATCGCGCAACCTGTCCAGCCCAGGCAGCGACCCGATCAAATCCGGCTCGATCTCCAACGGCACCACATCGTCGTAGGCGTTCAACACAGGCTCCAGCATCGGCGCTAACAGATCCGAGCCCACAATTTTGATCGGCTCTTGAGCAGCCGCCGCCAC
>CAYQTM010000164.1:0-4916 GCA_964420355.1 uncultured Opitutales bacterium | reverse complement strand
TGCGCCAGCCGCGTCCGGCGTGGTCGGCGGGGCGTTCGGCGATCTGCACCCAGCGTCCGCTGGCGGCGAGGCGCAGGGGTTGCTCGGTGGGCGCACTGAGGCCGAGGTCGCCGAGCATCCGTCCGCGGCAGTGGTTGCCGATCAGCTCTCGGGCGGCGGTGTTGGCGTGGACGAGGCGTCCGGCTTCACTGGCGATAAGCACCGGCGCGGGCAGAAGTTCCAGCCCCTCGATCTTGAGGAGCGAGCCGAGCGGGGCAAATTGCGACTGAAGCGAGGCCTGCTGGCGCGCCCAGGCTCGGCGCAGCGCCACCCGCAGCTCGCGCAGAGAGCAGCCCTCGGGGTCGATCACCGTGCCGGGGAGGCCAAAGCTGGCGTGTTTGCCCTCGCCGCCAATGGGTGCCAGAAGCACGGCGTGGCGCGGGTAGAGCGAGATCAGCTCGGCGGCCTGCTTGGCGGAGAAAGTTGTGCCGGCGGTGGGCGCGAGCACGAGCAGGTCGTAATAAGCGCGGCTGAGCGCGGCGCGTGCCTCGCTGAGGCTGGACGCCTCGCGCAACTCGATGGCGGGGCGGCTCGCCTGACGCAACAGGTGGCGCAACGCCGCGGACGGGCGGGCGGCAGGCTGTACCAGCAGCACATTCACGCGCCCTTTGCGCTCGACCGGAATCTCCGTTCGGCGCACTTTCACAAAGCCAACCGTCGCAGGCCCCCTGCGGCTGAGCCGGGGCAATCGTGACATCAGAGCACACATAAGACACTGCGTAAGTCGGAGCACACCCCAGCGCCTGAAGAAGGATTTACCTTACTTATTGAGTCTGGCTTATCACGAGCGGCGCCGCAACACTTGCGACTCAGGACTCTTTACCTGAATCTGATCTGTCCCGAGAAAAGTGGACAGGGGATTAGCCGCGCTGGCATTACTGTGGGCTTTACTCTCGCTGGCGGTGCGGGTAGGGTAGGGGGATGCTGAGGTCGGGCGTTGGTGGCTCGAGTCGGCGCTGTTACAATTCATGCACGATGTTCGCGAGAGGCCGAAAATGGTCGAACGAGCCATGCTGGTTGGGGTGACCTTTCCCGGCGAGGATTCGGAGGATGCCGAGCGGCTGTTGGATGAGCTTGAAGAGCTGGTCGGCACGCTGGGCATCGGTAGCGTGCACCGGCGGCTGGTGCCCTTGCGTCAGCCACAGGCTAAGTTTCTGGTCGGCTCGGGCAAGGCCGAGGAGCTGATCGAGGAGGCGCGCGAGCACCGGGTCGACGTCATCGTATTTGATAACGAAATCTCACCAGGCCAGCAGCGCAACTGGGAAGCCGAGGCCAAGGGGCTGGCGATTATCGACCGTCAGGAGATCATTCTCGACATTTTCGCCGAGCGCGCCCAAACCCGCGAAGCCACCCTGCAGGTCGCTCTGGCGCGCGCCGAATACAACCTGCCGCGCCTGCGCCGAGCCTGGACGCACCTCAGCCGCCAGCGCGGTGGTGGTGCCGTGCAGCGCGACTCGGGCGAAACCCAGCTCGAGGTCGACCAGCGCATGGTGCGCGACCGCATCGCCAAGCTCAAACGCGAGCTGGGCGAGGAGCGGCAGCATCGCGACACCCAGCGAAAGCGGCGCATGAAGGTGCCCGTGCCCTCGGCGGCGATTGTCGGCTACACAAATGCCGGCAAGTCATCGCTGCTCAATGCGATGGCCGGCTCTGAGGTGCTGGCCGAGGACAAGCTTTTTGCCACCCTCGACCCCACCTCGCGGCGCGTGCTGCTGCCCAACGGCCAGCAGATGGTGCTGACCGATACGGTGGGTTTTGTGCGACGCCTGCCACACCGGCTGGTCGAGGCTTTCAAGGCCACGCTCGAAGAGGCGCTGGTGGCCGATTTCCTCATTCACGTGCTCGACGTCACCAGTCCAGCGCTCGATCAGCATTTTCAGGTGACCGAGGAGGTCGTCGAGGAGCTGGGCGCGGGCGGCAAGCCGACACTGCTGGCCTTCAATAAAATTGATCTGGCCGAACCCGAAACGCTCGCTCTACTGCGCGCGCGCTTCCCTGACGGGCATTTTATCAGCGCGGCGACTGGCGCGGGGCTGCACGAGCTGGGTCGGGCGCTCGAAGCCCTGCTTGCGCCCTCGCTCGAAGCGGTCGAGCTGCTCATTCCGCACGACCGCTACGACCTGCTTTCGCGCCTGCACGAAAACGGCTGCGTCACCGACTCAAAAGCGGAAGCCAGCGGCACCTGGATTCGAGGCACCATCCCGCCACGCCTGCACAGCGTCACCAGCCCTTACCGCATCGAGGTGTAGATCGAATTGTAAGCGTCTCGCGATGGCTTGAAAATGGACGAGGTTGACTTTCGCAGCGCCGGCGCGCTTAATCAGCCTATGGCAGCGCTGGAGGGCAAGACTATTCTACTGGGGGTTACGGGGTCGATTGCCGCCTATAAGGCCGCCGACATCGTCAGCCAGTTTATCAAGCTGGGCGCAAATGTGGACGTCATAATGACCCGCGCGGCGACCGAATTCATCACGGCGCGCACCCTGCAAGTGCTCTCGCGGCGTCCGGTGGCGGTCGATATCTGGGCGGAGGGCGAGAGTTGGCAGCCGGGACATATCGAGGTGGCCGACCGCGCCGACCTCATGCTGGTGGTTCCCGCGACGGCCAACACGCTGGCAAATTTCGCGCACGGACTCGCGCCGGACTTGCTCTCGTCGATCTACCTCGCAACCCCGGCACCGGTGATGGTCGCGCCCGCCATGAACGGCAAGATGCTCGCTCACGCCGCAACCCAGGCCAACCTCGAAACCCTGCGCCAGCGGGGCGTCGCCTTCATTGAGCCCGCCGAGGGCATGCTGGCCTGTGGCTACGAAGGGCATGGCAAGCTCGCGCCGGTCGAGGCCATTATTGAAGCCGTGCGCGCGCATTTTGGCAGCGCTTGATGGTTTTCGCTTCGCCGGACTTGCGACGCGAGCAGAGTTGAGGCCATTTAACAGCGTGACCTACTGGGGCTATCATCTAATTTTCACACTGCCGCTGATCCTGCTTTTCGGCATCTTGCAGCGTCGCCGCTACTCGCGGGCGGTGGTGCTCAGTTGGCTGGTTTTGTGCCTCATCGTCTTTGCTTTCACCACGCCTTGGGACAATTACGCGGTCTGGCTCGGCATCTGGGGCTTTGGCGAGGGCGTGTCGCTGGGCTACCCTTGGGCGGATCTGGCGCGCGCGCCCGACTCCAGCGAGGGGCTGACCTGGCTGGGGCACATCCCCTTCGAGGAATATGCCTTCTTTATAATAGAAGCGACGCTGGCCTGTCAGGTGGCGCTATTCTTCCTGCCGCGCCGCGACCGCGCGGGCTAGCGCGCGCTGAATTTGTAAATCGTCTCGCTCTCGTAGTTCTTCCCCGGGCGCAGGATGATGCTCGGGAATTCCGGGCGGTTGACTGCATCGCTGAAGCCTTGGGTCTCGAAACACAAGCCCGTGCGCCGCTCGTAGCGCGAGCCGCCCTTGCCGTTGGAGTCGCCTTTCAGATTGTTGCCCGAGTAAAACTGCACGCCGGGCTCGCTGGTCATCACGCTCATCAAGCGACCGCTCCCCGGCTCGTAAACCGTCACCAGCGGTGCCATGTCGTGGCCGATGGGCTTGACGAAAAAATGGTCATAACCACCGACCCGCTGCACTTGCGCGTCCTCCGCATCGATCCGCTCGCCCACCTTGCGCGCCTCGCGAAAATCGAGCGGCGTCCCGGCCACCTCGCGCACAATGCCGGTCGGGAACTGCTGGGCATCGACCTCGGCAAAGCCATCAGCGGCAATCTGCACCTCGTGGTCAAGAATATCGCCCTGACCTTCGCCCTTGAGGTTAAAATAGGCGTGATTGGTCAGGTTGACCGGCGTCGGCGCGTCCGTCTGCGCCCAATAGCTCAGCTTCAGCTCGTTTTCCGCCCGCAATTCAAAGGTCACACGCACGTCCAACCGCCCCGGAAAGCCCTCTTCGCCATCGGCGCTCGTGTAGCTCAACCGCACCGCCTCAGCGCCCGGCGCATCGAGCACTTCCGCCGTCCACAGCTTGTGGCTGAAGCCCTCCTTGCCGCCGTGGAGGCACCAGTCGGCATACTGCGGCTCGTTATTGAGCGGCAAATGATAGTCGCGCCCATCCAGCGTGAAGCGCCCGGCCTTGCTCCGGTTCGCCACCCGCCCAACCCTCGCCCCGAACCCCGGATGCGCCCCGAGATAGCCCTCCAACCCATCAAAACCAAGCAGCACATCGGCCAGCACGCCCTCGCGATCCGGCACCAGCCACCGCACAAGCGTCCCGCCAAAATTCGTCAGCTCGACCCGCATCCCATTGGCATTCTCCAGCGCAAAAAGCTGCACTGGCCGCCCATCGCGCGTCTTCCCAAATTCGCTTTGCTCGATACTCATGAGCTATCTCTAGCGCAAGCGCCCTGCTGATTCAATCTATATCAGTCACTCAGATATGTGGATTATCGAAAGCGATTGAGAGGCGTCGACAACCGCAAGCAGGGAAGTCAGGGATTCTTGTCTCAGGCAATTTACGATCGATGAGGCTATTCACCTGCCACTTGGCGAGAGGGTCAGTTTTGACCGTTGCAGCGCTCAAGGTGTCCATCAATTGGCCTGGACGCGCCTGCCCGCATATAATGATTGAGGACTTTCTGGCGTTACATCACAACTTCGCGGTCGAAACACACAACTGGAACGCTGTCACCTGCAGTCTCGAGCAAGCTCATTCCAAGAGGCTCCTGCCGGACACTTACGCTAGTTCGCCTGATAACTTTCAAACTCGATATTCTCAGCGATCTTTTGGGCAATAGTGTGAACAGTAGGCAGATGATGAGGCATGGTTCCAAGGTCTAGGCTATAAATAGAGCCTGTCCCATCCGTGCAAGCTGCTGATCTCCATAAACTTGCAAACAA
>CAYQTM010000163.1:0-4958 GCA_964420355.1 uncultured Opitutales bacterium | reverse complement strand
CCCCAGTCGCCCGCTTCGCCACCGCCACCGGGCAGGCCGATCCCCACCTGCTCGACGACGCCGGCCGCGGCTGGACATCCGGCTTTAAGGCACCCACCGACCTCGCGGGCAACTACGGCGACTTCTACATCCGCTATCACATCAAATTCGACCACCGCAACGCCGGCGTCTTCGAGATTATGCCCAAGCACAGCGACCTCACCTTCGCCGGCGAGGGCATCGACAGCGTGATCTCCGCCCGCACCTGGGGCGATCAGGATCCGATGGACTACGAGGTCATCATCGAAACCAAGACCGTCGTCGCCTCGAACATCCCGCACGACCACGAAGGCCGCTTCAAGCGCGGCACCCTCTTCATGCTCGACACCGACTACTCGCAAAACGGGCACGACAACATCCACTGGCGCGACCTCCGCCTGACCGGCAACACCGTCGCCAACGGGAAACACGGCTGGTATCACCCCTACGACGACCTCGAAGAGTGGGACATCTCCCACAAGGCCATCATCTTCACCTTCGCGGGCAACCCCCTCACCAACATCTCGGTCAAGCGCTGCGACCTCGACGGCTGGCGCGGCGAGGTGCTCTACAAGGGCGGTGCCCACCCGGCGGAAATCCTCATTCAGGACTGCCGCATCTCCCAGTCCAACGCCAGCGCCATCTCGGTCTCCGGCAACGTCACCGTCGAGCGCTGCGAGATGTGGGACGTTTACAACGGCTTTGAAAACTACTGCGACGACGGCCAATACACCATCATCCGCGACACCATCATCGACGTCAACCGCACCCTCGACAAGCACGCGGGCGACTTCGGCGTGGTTTACATCGGCACGGCGGGTGCCTCCCTGCTGATCGAAAACAGCGAGATCCGCAACGCCTCTTACAGCGGCATCTTCCTCAGCGACTTTGCCGACAACGTGACCATCCGCAACAATCGCATCGAGGACTGCTTCTGGGGCGTGTATTTCTACTTCCTGAACATGTATCAGATTCTCGGGCATTACAACAATGTCGAGATCAGTGGAAATGTGTTCTCATCGGCCAACTACCGCATGGACTTCGCGATTCTGGGCGGCATCGGCGATCTGGAAACCCACAACTGGGACATCCGCGACAACTGGATTCTCAATCGCAATGACGCACACTTCGGCATGTTCATCCGCGACAGCCACCCTGGCGATACCACACTGCACACGGTGTCGGTGACCGATAACCTTTACGGCGAGCACCTGAACTTCGTGAGCGCTGACGCGCCCGAATGCTACACCTTCAGCAACAACCAAACGCTGCCTGCCACTCCCAACGTGGCCTGGATCGACAGCCAGCCGGTGGCCGGCATCCCCGCGCAGCCCGCCTTCGACCCCGACAGCTTCCTCTTCGCAGGGCTGAAGGGCGACCTGAGCGACGAGCTGCTGCTGGCCTGGGGCGGCGAGCTGGGCAAGCCCGATTACTTCCACCTCGAAATGAACGAGGGCGCAGGCTATCGCCCGATCTGGCGCTTCTCCACCTGGAACCGCGCCGCCCGCCTCGACGGCCTCCATCCCGAGACCGACTATGCGCTGCGCCTCAAGGCCTTCTACGCCGACGGCACCGTGCTGAGCGAAACCCTGACCGTCCGCACCGGCTCCACCGCCGACGACCCGGCTCCGCCGCAGCCCAAGTTCCGCTACAACGCGACCGACGCCACCCTTAACCTCGCGCTTGACAGCGACGCCTCCCTCAGCGGCAGCATCGCCGAGGGCGACGGGCGCGGCACGCCAGCGCAGATCACTTACGACCCCAAGACGGGCACCTACGCCGAACCCTCGAGCTGGGCCGAATACGGCGTGCGCTATCAGGCGAACGTCGGCTCAATCAGCGAGGCCGAGCCCTTCTTCTGGATGGCCGAGTTCGCGAGCACGAAGCACGTCAACTTCCTCAGCTTTGGCGGCGCGAGCGGCAACCAGCCGCAGCCCGACACCGCCTGGAAGATCGAATACCGCCTCGACGGCGTCTGGCAGATCCACGACAGCGGAATCGGCGGCTGGCTCGATGGCGGCATCTATCAATGGGGCGGTGAGACCACCCCGCCCATCGCGATGGACGCCATCCGCGTGTCCGCCTACTCCAGCGCCGGCGAGGACATCGTCAGCCTGCACTTCCGTGGACGCGGCGGCAAGGCCAACAGCAACGACGAGAGCTGGATGACCCAGAAGGGCTTCCTCGTGCAATACATCGGCGATGGCTTCCTCGATCCCGCGAATTTCGACGACAACGGCGAGCCGGTCGACGACGGCGGCGACGCCGGTGATCCGGGCGATGGTCTGATCGTCGACGATGGCTCAAATCTCGAACCCGAGCCTCAACCCGAACCCGAGCCGGAGCCGGAGCCGGAGCCCGAACCCGAGCCGCTGACGCTCGCGCTGGCAGTTTCCAACATCGGTATGTATCGCGCTGACCTCGACTGGAGCGGCAACTACGGCACGCCCGAGAGCCTGGAGCTGCGCATCGAGACCACCGATGGCGCTTCCGACAGCCTTGCACTGCCCCTCGATGCAACCAGCCTGACCCTCGATGGCCTCGACGACGCCACCGCCTACACCCTGCGCCTCTTCGCTTCTTATAGTGATGGGACTTCCCTCGCCGCCGAAGCGCTCAGCTTCGAGACCCCGCTTGACGACCGCCCGACCAACAGCCCGGACGCGGCGATCAATATCGCCCTCCTGCCCGACGCCACCCTCAGCGGCAACCCCGGCGACAACCCGCGCGGCAGCCCGGCGGCCATCACCTTCGACCCGCAGACCGGCAACTACGCCGCCGCCGAGGACTCCAACTGGGGCGAATACGGCGTCAGCTACAAGAAGAACCTAGGGATCGTCAGCGAGGCCGATGCCTTCTTCTGGATGGCCGAATGGGCGTCTTACAAAGAGTTCAACAGCCTCTCGATCGCCGGCGCTTACGGCAATCAGCCGCAGAAAAACACCGCCTGGAAGCTGCAATACCGCTCGCATGGCGCGTGGACGACCCTCGACAGCGGCATTGGCGGCTGGATCGACGGCGGCCTCTACACCTGGGGCGGAGCCGAGCAGGCACCCTTGCTGGCCGATGCCTTCCGCGTGCTGCTCTACTCGGGCAACAACGCCGATCTGGTGAGCATCCACCTGCGCGGACGCGGCGGCTACACCAGCAACACCGACGACCGCCACAGCGGCCAGCAGGCGATCCTCATCCAATACCTGCCCGCACCCGACAGCGAGCCGGTCGAAGAGCCGACCAACCCCGAGCCGGAGCCGGAACCTGAGCCGGTGCTGGTGGGTGCGCCCGCCGACGCCTCCCTGCTGCTGGAAGTGACCGACCTCGAGGAGACCCTGTTGGGGCTGGCTTGGAGCGGCAACTACGGCGCGCCCGACGAGTTCGTCCTCAAGGTGACCGATGCCGATGGCTTCGCCTCCAGCTTCAAGTTGGCCGCCACCGAAACCGGCCTGATTCTGGAGCAGCTCGCCGGCGGCAGCACTTACACGCTCGACCTCACCGCAATTTACGAAAACGGCGACACCGTGGCCAGCGAGACGTTGACCGCCACCACCCTCGAACCCGCGCCCGCCCCGAGCGGCGACCTCAACACGCCCGACTCCGCCACTAATCTGGCGCTGGCCGCCGATGCCACCCTCAGCGGCAGCGTCGCCGCAGGCGCAGGACGCGGCACCCCGGCAGCAGTGACCTTCGACCCGCAGACCGGCACCTACGCTCAGGCCTCGAACTGGGGTGAATACGGCGTGCCCTACCTGAAGAATCTGGGCGTGGTCAGCGAGGCCGATGCCTTCTTCTGGCGGGTCGACTGGGCGACGGCCAAGCAGGTGAATTCGATCTCGATCGGCGGCGCTTATGGCAATCAGCCGCAGAAAAACACCGCCTGGAAGGTGCAATACCGCGCCGATGGCCAGTGGATCACCCTCGAAAGCGGGGTGGGCGGCTGGATCAACGGCGGCATCTACGCCTGGGGCGGCGAAGAGCAGGCACCGCTCACGATGGATGCCTTCCGCGTGCTCTGCTACTCGGCCAACGGTGCCGATCTCGTGAGCATCCACCTGCGCGGACGCGGCGGCAAGGCCAACAACAATGATGACAGTTGGACGAACCCCAAGGCCATCCTCCTGCAATACCTCGGCGACGCCACCACCGCCCCCAGCCAGCCCGCTGTCCCGACCGAGCCGGAAGCCCCGCGCAGCCTGAGCCTCACCACCAGCAAGGTCGCCTACACCACGGCGCGCCTCGACTGGAGCGGCGACTTCGGCAGCCCGGCCAGCTTCGACCTGCTCCTGCAGGACAGCTCCGGCGGCAGCGAGCTGCGCAGCTTTGCCGGGGACGCCACCAGCGCAGACCTCGACGGCCTCACCCCCGGCGAGACCTACACTCTGGCGCTCACCGCCCGCTACGACAGCGAAAGCGACCTCCCCGCCGAGGCCATCGCCCTCACAACCCTCGCGCCCGACAACGCGCCCGACGCCTCCACCAACCTCGCGCTCGCCAGCGACGCCGCCCTCAGCGGCAGCGTGGCCACCGGACTGGGACGCGGCACGCCGGGCGGCATCACTTACGACCCGACCACCGGCACCTACGCCGAAGCCGAGGCCTCCGCCTGGGGCGAATACGGCGTGCCCTTCCGCATGAACCTCGGGGTGGTCAACGAAGCCAGCGCCTTCTACTGGATGAGCGAGTGGGCCGCGCCCAAATACCTCAACTTCATCGCCATCGGCGGCGCCTACAGCAACCAGCCCCAGCCCAACACCGCCTGGAAAGTCCAATACCGCCTCGGCGGCAAATGGACGACCCTCGACAGCGGCATCGGCGGCTGGATCGACGGCGGCCTCTACACTTACGGCGGCGCGGACAGCCCGGCGCTCATCGCCGACGCCGTGCGTGTCCTCTGCTACTCCAGCGGCGGCCACGACCTCGTCAGCATCCACCTGCGCGGACGC
>CAYQTM010000162.1:0-5011 GCA_964420355.1 uncultured Opitutales bacterium | reverse complement strand
AACGCGCTCTGGGGCTTCAACAGCGGGGTCGGCACGATTGATTACGGCTGGGCACCGGTCGATGGCAACCAACTGCTGACCGAGGCGGGGATCGGCACCGATGACTTCAACAGCCAGCGCCTCTACGGTGCGCGCCTGCTGTCCAAGGGCTTTACGATCGACGCCGAGCTGGCGCGCTCGGCCAGCGATGGCACGGTCGAGGGCGGCGAGCACGAGTTCTGGCGCGGGTCGCTGCGGCTGCAACACCAGACCGGGCGTGCGCAGACCGACCTCTTTCTGGGCTATCAGGACAAGTATTTTCAGTGGCCCTACCTCTACGCGGTGCGCGAGCTGCACGAGCTGGTCGGCTCCAGCGGAGTGGAGAGCGAGGACATCCAGACCCAGCTTTATATGCTGAACCACCAGCGCGAGTGGGACAACGGCGGCAGCTTCGAGGCCAGCGCCTACTACCGCAAAAACGAGGACGACTACGAGTTCGACGTCGCCGACCCCGGCCTCTTCAACCCCTACCAGCACGAAACCGAGGCCTATGGGCTGGCCGTGCAGGGCACCCTGCCCTTGCAGGCCGAGACGCTCCGCATGCACGTCGCCGGGACGCTGCTGGCCGATGCCATCGAGTAGACCTCGCTGACCGCTGGCGCATTTCCCTCGCGCACCTACACCAAGCTCGCCGCCGCCCCCGAGTGGCCGCTGCCCGGCCCAGGCGACTGGTCGACCGAGCTGCTGGCGGGCTTGACCTACGACGACAGCAACCGCGACGCCGCCGAGTGGTCGCCGCTGGCGCGCATCGCCTTCAGCCGCAGCGAGTCCGAGCGCGCCGCGCAGCTCTACGCCGAATACAGCGCCGCCAGCCAGCTCGCCGGCTACACGGCGATCGGCTCCAGCCCCAGCGGCGGACTTTTTCGCGGCAACCAGAGCCTCAGCCGCGAGGTCTCGCGCAACATCGAGGTCGGTGCCTCGGCGCGGCAGGATCGGCTGAGCGGGCAGATCGCGGTGTTCTTCCGGCAGGATGACGACCTGGTCGACTGGGTCTTCGATCCCTCCGGCAGCAGCTTCGCCTCGCGTGCGGCGCGCAACGTCGACATCGACACCACCGGCGTCGAGCTGCTCGGCTCCTGGGCTGGCGAGTGGCTCGAAACCACTGTCAGCTACACCCACCTCCACAAGGACGAGGACTACGGCGCGGACAGTGAGGGTTTGAGCAGCTTCTACGCACTCAACTACCCGGAGCACCGAGCTACCGCCGCCTTCATCTACCGCCCGGTCGACGCCCTCGAATTGCGCCTCGACAACGAATACCGCGTCCAGGAAGACAACCCGCTCCGCACCGACGGCGACACCGCCTTCCTCAGCCACCTCGGCATCTTTTGGGAGCTGCCCGCCCTCGACGACGCCTGGCTCCAGCTCGACATCAACAACCTCTGGAATACCCAGTTTCAGGAAGTCCCCGGCGTCCCCGGTGCCGCCCGCGAGATCACCCTGCGCGCCGGCCTGCGATTTTGATTTCGGCAAAAGCCAGCGCAGATCACCCATTTGCATTCTCGCAAGTGGACAGTTTTCGCTTGCGTCGCATTTTCCCGAGGCTCATAACCACAGATCAGCACTGACTTCTCGAAGCCAATTCTCATGGAAACCGCAGCTCCTCCGCTCCCCAGTCGTGCACAGGTTGAACAGCTTGTGAGAGCCGCCCTGCGTGCCCGACGGGGTGCGCCCGCCCCGGCCGCCCGCGCCTCGGCCAATGCCGCGCCCAACCCCTTGGTGGTCAACGTCAGCGCGCGCCATTGCCACCTGACGCAGGCGACCGTCGAGCAGCTTTTTGGCAAGGGGCACCAGCTCAAGCCCATGAAGTGGCTCTATCAAGAGGGGCAATATGCCGCAGAGGAGTCGGTGACCCTGATCGGGCCGCGCAGCCGCATCATTTCCAACCTCCGCATCCTCGGCCCCTGCCGCGATCTCGATCAGGTCGAGCTGGCGCGCACCGATGCCGTTTCGCTCGGCTTCAAGCCAGTGGTGCGCAATTCCGGCGACATCGCGGGCACCCCCGGCTGCATGCTGATGGGACCCAAGGGCTTCGTCGAGCTGGACGAGGGCGTCATCCGCGCCGCCCCACACGTCCACATGGCACCCGAAGACGCCGCCTACTATGGCGTTGAAAACAAGAGCTTTATGAAACTGCGCGTCCACGGCGAGGTCGGCCTCACCTTCGACCGCATCTTCGTCCGCGTCGACCCCAGCTTCAAGCTGGAAGTCCACATCGACACCGACGAGGGCAACGCCTGCGGCTTCGGGCCGGACACGGCCTGTGAATTGGTAAAATAGTTCTGAGCTATTAGTTCTGAGTTTTAAGCACGCAGCATTCACTGATACTATTTACCCTCGCCCGGCATCCTATAAACAAATTTTATGCTTAGAACTTTGAACTCGGAACTTTGAACTACTCAACTGAACTTCTAACCCAACCCAAGCAACAATGAGCGACTCCATTGGAATGATCGAAACCATCGGTTTCACTGGCAACATCGAGGCCAGTGATGCGATGGCTAAAGCCGCCAACGTCGAACTGGTCAAGCAAGTCCAGATCGGCGGAGGCTACCTCACCATCCTCGTCAAAGGCGATGTCGGCAGCGTCAAGGCCGCCGTCGAAGCCGGCAGCGAGGCCGCCAACCGTGTCGGCGAGCTGGTCGCCAGCCACGTCATCGCGCGGCCCCACACCGACCTGCTGAAATACTTCGGCTAAGGCCATTTTAACTCAACACCTGTAACTTAACTCCGTATTACCATGTCCCAAAAAGCAATTGGCATGATCGAAACCAAAGGCCTCGTCCCGGCGATGGAAGCCTCCGATGCCGCCCTCAAGTCAGCCGATGTCACGATGACCGGCTGGACGAAGATCGGCAGCGGCATTGTGACCGTCTTCTTCACCGGTGATGTCGCCGCCGTCAAGGCCGCCATCGAAGCCGGTGCCGAAGCCGCCCAGTCCATCGGGGAAGTCCGCGCCACTCAAGTCATCCCGCGCCCGCACGAAGATCTGAGCAAGCTCGGCGACTGGATGGGCTAAGCGCCGGCATATAAGCAGATGAAAATCCTTGTCGCCAATCTGGGGTCGACCTCCTTTAAGTATCGCCTGTTCGATTTTTCGGACGGGCGGGAATTGATGCTGGCCAAGGGCGGGTTTGATCGGGTGAGCGATTACGCCGCCTGCATCGAGACCACGCTCAAGGACTTGCTCGATGGCGGACACCTCGCCAGCGAGGAGGATCTGGCTGCGGTCGGCTTCAAGACCATTCTTGGTGGCGAGATTTCGGGTTGCGTGCGAGCCGATGATACGGTGCTCGCGGCGCTCGATCGCTTTTCCACCGTCGCTCCGGCGCACAATCCGCCTTATGCGGCGGGCATCCGGCAGTTTCAAAAACGCCTGCCCAGCGTGCCGACCGTGGCGCTTTTCGAGACCGCATTTTACGCCTGGGCGCATCCGGCGAGTCGCAACTTTGCGGTGCCCAAAGAATGGCGCGAGGCGGGTCTGCGGCGCTACGGCTACCACGGTGCCAGCCACAAGTTCATCGCCGAGCGCAGCGCCGAGCTGCTCGGACGCGAAGAGCTGGCCAGGGGCGTGCGCCACCTCTATCAGGCCGGGCCGCCCGAAGTGAGCGAACCCTGCCGCGTGATCTCCTGCCACCTCGGCGGCAGCTCCTCCATCACCGCCATCCGCAACGGCGTCGCCTTCGACAGCACGATGGGCTTCAGCCCTCAAAGCGGCCTGCCGCAGAACAATCGCGTCGGCGACCTCGACTCGATGGCCTTCCCCTTCCTCATCAAGACGCTCGGCCTTTCCCCCGATGCCATCGAGCAGTCGCTCAGCAAGGAAGGCGGACTCCTCGCCCTCTCCGGCGTCAGCAACGACATGCGCGACATCGAGGCGGCGGCCAACGAAGGTAACGCCGACGCCAAGCTGGCGATCGACACCTATATTTACGCCATTCGCCACTACATCGGCGCATTCGCTGCGCAAATGGGCGGCATCGACGCCCTCGCCTTCACTGGCGGCATCGGCGAAAACAACGACTGGCTGCGCGAGGCCATCTGCCGCGATTTCGATCTGCTCAACCTCAAGATCGACCCCGCCAAAAACAAGGGCACCCGCGACGAGGCCGACATCTCCGCCGCCGGTTCAGCTGCCATTTACATCATCCCAGCCAACGAAGAGCTGGTCGTCGCCCGCGAAACCCAGCGGCTCCTACAATAGAAATTCACCCTCACCATTTAAGCTTTCATGAGCCCCTCGGGCTCGCAATCGGAACTCTGAACTCATCACCATCATGCAAGCAATTGGCATACTCGAAACCAAGGGACTGGTCGCGCTCGTGCAAGGCACGGACGCGATGCTGAAGTCCGCCAACGTTGAAATCACCTCTCCCATGACCAGCGTCGGCAGCGGCCTCGTCAGCGTCACCGTCACCGGCGACGTGGCGGCAGTGAAGGCAGCCATCGACTCGGGCGCAGAGGCGGCCGGGCGTCATGGCGACGTCATCAGCGCACACGTTATCGCGCGCCCCGACGCGGGCACGGCGGCACTGCTGCCCGGCAAATCGGCGGCGAAGAAAACGGCCTCGAAATAAGCGCACACGTTCCCCGGCAAGGTCATCGGCCCGGTCGTTGCGACCAATAAGGACGCCACGATGAAGGGGCGGAAGCTCCTGCTCGTGCGCCCCATGCTGATCGACTCGGAAGATCCGAGCCGCTTCAAGCCGGGCACGAACACCATCGTGGCGGTCGACGTAGTCGGCGCTGGCGAAGGCGAGCTGATCATGTTCTCGCAAGGCAGCTCGGCTCGCATGGCCGGCGACATGAAAGCCGCGCCCGTCGACGCAGCGATTATTGGCATCGTCGACAACGTCAATGTGCTCGGCAAGCAGGTTTGCGACAGCCGCGACGACCACTTGACCTACACCCTAAAACGCAAGTTCCAACAATGGGCGAAGCCACCCTACCCCCGAACCTCCCCGGGGTTGTC
>CAYQTM010000161.1:0-5022 GCA_964420355.1 uncultured Opitutales bacterium | reverse complement strand
GTATTCGCGGCGGAGGGGATCCGTCGGTGGGCTCATCGGGGCAGGCCTTGCCTAGCGCTTGTCAGCGTCGGTCGGCTTGTTCGCGATCGGCCCGCGAGTGGTGCGCACACCGACCTCGGCCAGCTCCGCCTTGCGAGCCTTCTCGGCCTCCCGTGCCTCGATCCGCGACTTCTTGCGCTGGCGAGCAGCCAGAACCTGATTACGCGGGCTGCTGGGCTTGACACCCGCGGCCTTGGTCACCGGCTGGCGTTTTCCATAAAAATTTGCGATACGTCCACTCATAACTCGAAAAGGTTGACCTGCTAACCAAGCAAGAACCTGGCCTCGGCGCAAGTAAAACCGGCCATATTGACGCCCCGCCTCCCAAAAGCCAGCTTAAAAACCCGCCGCGAGGCTCTTTTCCTGATTTTCTGAGGGTGGCGCTTGCGTGAGGTCGATTCCGGGTTAGGGGTTTAGGAAACCCTGTTTTTATTATGGAAGCGCTGACTACTGCCATACCTACGCCGCGTTCGGTTTTGCTCAAGGGGGATGACCCCGAGGCCAAGCGCGAGGAGATTCGCCGGTATTTTCACGACACTTTTGACGCCTATGAGGCGCTTTTCGAGGTTATGGTGTCGGATGAGTCGTTCTATCGGCGGGCGGCTCCGCTGCGGCCTCCGCTGATCTTTTATTATGGGCATACGGCGGTCTTTTTCATCAATAAGCTGGTGCTCGGCAAGCTGCTGGAGCGGCGGATCAACCCGAAATTTGAGTCGATCTTTGCGATTGGGGTCGACGAGATGTCCTGGGACGACCTGAACGAGGCGCATTATGAGTGGCCGAAGCCCGAGGAGGTGCGCGCATATCGGCAGCAGGCGCGGGCGGCGATCGATGAGCTGATTTCGACCATGCCGATTGCGCTGCCGATCGGCTGGGAGAGCCCCTTCTGGGTGATTATGATGGGGATCGAGCACGAGCGCATCCATTTGGAGACCTCGTCGGTGCTGATTCGGCAGTTGCCGCTCGATCTGGTGCAGAAGCATCCGGCCTGGGCGATCTCCGAGGAGCGCGGGAGCGAGGCGCCGACGAATGCGCTGCTGGATGTGCCGGGCGGGGAGATCACGCTGGGCAAGCGGCGCGACAGCGGGCTTTACGGCTGGGACAACGAGTATGGGCTGCTGGAGGAGACGGTCGAGCCGTTCAAGGCGTCGAAGTTCCTGGTCTCGAATGGCGAGTTTCTGGAGTTTGTCGAGGCGGGCGGCTACGCGAGCGAGCGCTTTTGGACGGAGGAAGGCTGGAGCTGGGCGACCTTTGACCAGCGCGGGCATCCGCGGTTTTGGCGGAAGCGCGAGGACGGCTCTTGGGGGCTGCGCTGCATGTTGGAGGAGATCGCCATGCCGTGGAACTGGCCAGTGGAGTGCAACTATTTGGAGGCCAAGGCTTTCTGCAACTGGAAGGCCGAGCAGACCGGGCGTCCGGTGCGGCTTCCGACCGAGGCCGAGTGGTATAAGTTGCTCGACCACAGCGGCTTGCCGGATGTCTGGGACTGGGCGACCGATCAAGCGCCGGGCAACTTCAACCTCGATGTGGCGGCCTCTCCAACCCCGGTGGACAAGTTCGCGCAGGGGCAGGGTTTTTACGACGTGATGGGCAACGTCTGGCAGCACACCGAGACGCCCATTGCGGGCTATCCCGGCTTTGAGGTGCATCCGCTCTATGACGATTTTTCGACCCCGACCTTCGACACCAAGCACAACCTGATCAAGGGCGGGAGCTGGATTGCGACCGGGAATGAGGCCACGCGGGAGAGTCGCTATGCTTTTCGCCGTCATTTTTATCAGCACGCGGGCTTCCGCTACATCGAGAGCGAGGTGCCGGTCGTCATCCGCGACGACAGCTATGAGACGGATGCCGAGGTGGTGCCCTACTGCGAGCAGCACTATGGTGCGGAGCATTTCGGGGTCGCCAACTACCCCGAGCGCATCGCCCAGATAGCGTTAGCCAATGCCTCGGAAGGTGCGAAAAAGCGTGCCTGTTACATCGGCTGCAAGGTCGGGCGCGGGGCGTTCGAGTTGGCGGTGGAGTTCGACCATGTGACGGGGCTGGACGCCACCGCGCGGCACATCCGCATCGGCGTGCAGATGCAGGACAAGGGCTACACGCACTGGCAGATTGCCGACGAGGGGGAGATTGTGAGCTTTCACGAGGCGCGTCTGGCCGAGTTTGGGCTGGAGCAGGTGCGCGAGAAGGTGGAGTTCCTCCAGAGCGACCCCTCGAATATGAAGGAGCTGTATCGCGATTACGACCTGATCGTGGTCGACAACGTGCTCGACCGCACTTACAACCCTCGCCACTTCCTGCAAGATCTGCGCGACCGGCTCAACCACGGCGGCCTGTTGCTGATCAGCAGTCGCAACGACTGGGACGAGGCGCACACCCGCAAGGAAAACTGGCTCGGCGGCTACAAGGAGGCGGGCGAGAACGTCAGCACTCTGGACAGCATCGCCGAATGCCTCGGCAGCGACTTCCGGCAGATCGAATCCCCGCGCGACATCGAGTTTGTCCTCAAACGCAACGCCCGCAGCTTCGAGCACGCCATCGCGCAAGTCAGCCTCTGGCGCAAGGATTGAATGAAGAGCCGGTAGCCCCAGCGCTCATATAATCATTAGCAATAGGTGGACGCATGCCTTGCGCAAGCCGCAGAGCGGCGAAAAATTTTAGCCGTGGTGCGTAAGCCCACGGTTACCGGTTCTCCGCAAATACAGCCGCATCGCGGCGGCAGATAACGCATCGCGGCGGGCATTTTTTCATACGCTACAATCCCACTCTGTCGCCGCGCCGCCGCTATGCGGCTGCATTTGCAAAGCTTGCCCTTGTCAGCGCTCGGAGGGCGGCGCGAGGCGGATTTCGAGGGATTGGCCGTGGGCGTCGAGGCTTTCCATGTTGGCGAAAGCGCGGACGGTCGGGGCGGCTTGGGCGGAGGCGGCGGCTGTGTAGTGGACGGTGCTGGTGCGGCGCATGAAGTCGATGGCCTGAAGGCCGCTGTGGAAGCGCCCGGCGCGCCCCGTGGGGAGGGTGTGGCTGGGGCCGGCGACGAAGTCACCGAGCACGGTGGGCGTGTGGTGACCCAGGAGCATGGCTCCGGCGGTGGTGATGCGCTCCTGCATGGCGGGGAGTTGGGCTTCGGCGATTTGCAGCTCGAGGTGCTCGGGCGCGATGGCGTTGGCCCCCTCGGCGGCGCCTTCCAGCGAGTCGGTGACGATGGCCAGGGCGCCCTTGTCGAGCACCTTGGCGATGGCCTCGGCGTGGGAGGGCTGCGCCCTTTGCGAGCGGGCGGCGGCCCCGCCCTCCGCCACGAAATCGCGCGAAGGCGCGACCAGATAGACCAGCTCTTTGCCCGAGCCGTGCTCGGCCTGCGCGAGCAAGTCTGCCGCGACCCACTCGGGGCGGGCGCTGACGTCGGCGATGATGCAGACCTCGCTGGGGCCCGGCAGAAGGTCGACCCCAACGGTGCCAAAAACCTGCCGTTTGGCCTCGTTGACGAAGGCATTGCCGGGGCCGAAGACCTTGTCGACCGGGCGCAGGCTCTCCGTGCCGTAGGCCAGCGCACCGACCGCCTGAGCTCCGCCGACCGCGTAAACCTCGTCGACCCCGCAGAGGTCGAGCGCCGCCAGAATCGCGGGCGCGGGCAGGCCATCGGGGCGCGGCGGCGTGGTGACAACCACCTCGGGCACGCCGGCCATCTTCGCCAGCACGGTGGTCATCACGACGGTCGACACGAGCGGCACGCCGCCGCCCGGAATATAAATCCCCACGCGTCGCAGCGGATAAAAGCGCTCGCCGACCCGCCCACCGTGGCCGTTTTCCATTGTCCAATTTTCGGGCAGGGTGCGCTGATGAAAGGTCTGCACCTGCGCCACCGCCGCGCGCATGGCCGCCAGATCGCTCTCGGCCACCTCGCGGCGCGCTCTGGCAATCGCCTCGGCGCGGACGCGCAGCTTGCCCGGCTGCATCTGCGCGCCGTCAAAGCGCTCGGTCAGCTCGCAGACCGCCGCGTCGCCGCGCTCGCGCACCGCCGCGAGAATCCCGGCCACTGTCGTGCTGACATCCGCCGACTGCGTGCGCTCGGCAATAAACGTCTCCAGCCGCTCGAAAAAACCGGCCTCGTTAAAGTCCCAGATCTGCATTGCTCAGCGCACCAGTAAGGGCACCTCGAAGAGCGCCTCGTCCAGCTCGGGGTTGACCCGCACCGTATCAAATTCGACCGTATTGAGCAGCGTGTCGCCGTCGTAAGTCTCGATTTTCTCGGCGAAGGTCAGGCCGTCCACCTTCTGCTCGCCCACCTCAAGGGTCGTCGTGCCGCGCTCGTCGACTGTCCCGATCAGGTCGCCGCCCTTCTCGGCAAAATAACGCGTGTAAGTCATACCTCTGGGGTAGCTGTAAACCAGCTTATGGGCGCGCTGCCCGCGAAAATCTTCCAGTCCCTCATACTTCACACGCCCGAAAGCCTTCCGCGTCTCGCCGAAGAAGTGCAGGTTTTCAAACGAATTGAGCGCCACCCGCTCGACCCGTCGAAAGTCCATCAGCCGCACGCTCTCCTCCCCATCTTTCAGGTTGATCCGCTTGAAATAGCCCTCGAAGCCATTGACCGCGGTGACCTCCTTCACGTCGTCGAAAGTCAGCTCCAGGCGTTGCGCCTTGGGCTTCTTCAGGTAGAGGTCGAACTCGCCCTGACGCTCGCCATCGGCGCTGATAAAGGTGCCGTGGTAATGCAGCGTCTGCACCCCGGTCAGCTTGCCCTCGCTGCCGACACTGGAGCGGGCGAGGCGTATCACCTCTTCGGCGTTGGCCAGCTCGCGCGCCATCAGCCCGGAGGCGAGGCCGGCCAGCAAAAAAAATGTAAGGGATAAGCAAAATCGTTTCATCGCGTAATGTCGGTTGGGGGGATTGCTGAAAGCAAACCGCACTTCACTGACCGCGTCAACTGCTTAACGGTTCCCCTTTACATTCATCTCTATATACAAACATTGGCGGACAACTGAG
>CAYQTM010000160.1:0-5026 GCA_964420355.1 uncultured Opitutales bacterium | reverse complement strand
CTGAGCAACGGGCAGAAAATTTATACGCTCTGGGACATCTATCCCCACGCCGATCTCGTGACTTATCCGTCTCTCTATGAAGGGTTTGGAAACGCCCTGCTGGAGGCGATCTATTTCCGCATACCGGTCATCATCAACCGCTATTCCATCTTTATTCAGGACATCGAGCCCAAGGGCTTTCGCCTGTTGGCGATGGACGGATTCATCACCGGAAATCTGGTCAACGAGGTGCGCCGCTCGATCGAAGATCCGGCCTTCCGCCGCGAGATGGTCGACCATAACTACCGCGTCGCCCGCCGCTTTTACAGCTTCACGGTGCTGCGCCGGATGCTGCGCACCATGATTACGAGCCTGACCGGCTACCACCCGTGAGGTGTCAGACCTCGGTCGCGACCAGCGGCTGCGGGTCGATGACCCTGAGCTTGGCGGGTGCGGCGGCGAGCGCCTGGCTGAACCAGTCGCGCGACGGCGGGTCGCCGTGGGTGAGGACGATGACGCGCGGGTCGCAGGCGAGAGCAAATTCGAGGAGTTCCTCGCGGTCGGCGTGGCCGCTCATGTCATACTGCTGGATCTCGGCGCGGATAGTGGCGCGGTAGTCGAGCGCTTCAAAGGTGAACTCGTCGCCAGACTGGGTGGTCAGCAGCTTGCCGCCGGGCGTATCGGGGTCGCAGTAGCCGACGAAGAGGATGGCGTTGTCGGGATTCTCGATCATGGCGGCGGCGGTCTTGTAGCTGGGCGTGTTTTCGACCAGCATCCCGCTGCTGAGGATGTAGATGCCCTTTTGCGAAACGTCGCGCCCCGGTGCCACCTTCCAGTCGGGCTGGCGCACCTTGAGGTCGCTAAGGATGCTGCGCTTGAAGTTGACCTGCCCCATGCGTTTAGCGATGACGTCGAAGTAGTTGACGATATCCATGCCGAGGCCGCTGCAGTAGATCGGGGTCTTTGGCAGGGTGTTGTTTTCGCGGGCGTCGGCCAGCAGAGTGAGGATTTCCTGCATCCGCCCAAGGGCAAAAACCGGCACGAGAATGGAGCCGCCGCGCGCCAGCACCTCGCGCATCTTGGCGAAGAGCCGCTCGACCTCGCTCTCGCGGTTGCGCTCGGGGTCGCGCTCGTGCTGGCCTCGGGTCGTCTCCATCACCAGCGTGTCGACCGGCGCGAAGGGCAGCGACGAACCGGGCAGGGTGCGCTGGTCGCTGAACAGCACGTCGCCCGAAAACAGAATTTTGCGCCCCTTGTAAACCACTTGTACACCGATCGCCCCGGCGATGTGCCCGGCGGCGTAGGGCGTGATCTGGAGCGGCTTCTCGCGCCCTTCGGGACGAAAGTTGAAGGTCTTTTCGAGCGGCAGCGGGCGCAGGCGCTCTTCGACCCGCTCGATGTCCTCATACTGATAGAGCGGCAGCTCGGGCAGATTCAGCTCCTCGCGCTGGCGGTGCATCACCTGAATCGAATTGCGCAACATGCGCGGCGCGAGCAGGCCGCTGGCCGCCGAGCACAATATCTGCGCCTGAGGCTGCTGCTTGCAGAGCACGGGCAGCGCCCCGACGTGGTCGAGGTGGCAGTGGGTCAGCAGGATAAAATCGAGCGAGCCGGGCTCGACCAGATCGAAGCGCGGCAGCGCCTTGGCACCCTCCTGCTTGGGGCTCAGCCCCGCGTCGACCACAAAGCGGTAATCGCCCAGCTCCACCAGCACGCTATTGGCACCAATTCCGCCCTCGGCATTCAAATCCGTAAACTGCATAGCGCACGGTAGGCTGCCAATCGCCCAAGCGCCAGCCCGAAGTTGCCCCCGAACCGCATCTGCTTTCAGCGAACCGATCGAGCGCCTCGCTACGCGAAGGGGCTGTTGCTCGAAACAGTCTCGGGCTCAGTTTCGGCTTCGGATTCGGCTTCGGCTGCGCTGGGCGGGGCTTCGCTGGGCGAGACGATGTCGGCGGGGTCGCGGGGCAGGATGAGGTGGACGCCAAAGCCGGGCTTGTCTTCGCGATTGAAGACCTCGACTTCGCCGCCCTCCGACCACATCATGCGCGCCACCGCGGGCAGGCCGAGGCCGCCGCCGGAGATTTCGCCGGTGTAGGCGTCTTCAGCCTGAAAGAAGGGCATCAGGACTTGGTCGATCTGGCTGTGCTTCACCCACCGCCCGTTGTCGCAGATGGTCAGGCGCAGCTTGTTGTCGCGCTCCTGCAGGCGCACAATGAGGTGCGGATCGTGGCGCGGATGGAACTTGTAGCTGTTCTCGAATAGCTCGCGCAAAATGATCTCCAGCCGACGTGAGTCAAGGCAGATGCTGCCCACATCGTGGGTGCGCCTGAAGTAATCGAGCTGGGCGATGTGGCTCTCGCGCGCGACCTTGCGCACCATCGCCTCGATCTCCGCGACCTGCACGCCGTCGCCGCCCGGAAAACGCCGCACGGCCAGCGATGTGAGCTGCTCCAGCCCCTGAAAGGTGTCGCTGAGCCGCAGCGCCGAGTCCAGCGCCGTCCGCAGGAACTCGCGCCGTTCTTCCTCGTCGAAGTCGCCCTCGTCGGTGGCCAGCAGCTCAAGCGTGCCGAGCAGCCCGTTGAGCGGCGTGCGCATCTTGTGATCGATCGCACTCTTGAGCGACCAGAGGCTGTGGTGCTGCTCGAGGTCGGCGGTGGCGTCGCGCATGAAGAAAACGCGGTGGGTCTCCTCGCCGGCGCTCAGCGGCAGGCTGTCGATGCTGAAAATCCGCAGGGTGGTCTCGGAGCTTTCGGCGTCCTCGCGCGCGGGCTTGACCAGGTTGAGCCGCTCGCCGCTGCCCAGCATGCCGGTGCGCGCCAGCGCCCAGGCCTTCTCGGGGCGGCACTCGAAGCCCTGCCTGCACCAGGCGAAAAAGTCCTCGGGGTTGTCGTGCCCCTCGAAGCCGAGCCAGGTGCGCGCCACGCGGTTGGCAAAGACCACGTTGCGGCGTCCGTTCATGATGAGGATGCCGCTGGGTACGTGCTCGGAAATCCACTCGAACTTCGCGCGCTCGCTGTTCAGCCGCCGGAAGCGATTGAGCCGCAGGATGGAGCGCACGCGCGCCTCGAACTCGTTGAGGTCGAAGGGCTTGGTAATGAAGTCGTCGACTCCCGCGCGCAGCGCCTTGACCCGCGCCTCGGTATCGCCGATCGCCGTGACGCACAGCACCGGCACCTCGGCGAGGCGGTCGTGCTGGCGCAGCTCTTCGCAAAATTTGGCCGCGTGGCGCGAGGCGATCAGGACGAGATCGGGCAGGATTTGCTCGGCCATCTCGATGGTCGTCGCATCGTAATTGATGAACTGAATCTCGGCCTCGACCCCCTCGACCACCTCCGCGAAAATCTGGTTCGACAGCGGGTCGTTGTCGATGCTCAGTATCCGATTGACGGCCTGCGGGCAGTGGGTTTCCGACATAGGGGTTTATCCTTTGGCAAGCCCTCACTCGGGTCGTCCGAGCCGAATCTCCTGCAGGCAGGCCTCAATCTGAGCCTGATAATCCTCGAAAAGGCTGCACAGGCGCTCGGCGAGGTCGGGTTCAGGCATCTCATGCTCGCTGACCCGGCGCACTGCCCGGTCGGTCTCATCCCAGAGCAGTTTGGCACCCAGCACGGCAGCCATCCCCTTCAGCGTGTGCACCTGATGATGCAGCGCCTCGAAGTCAACGGGTTGCGCCGCCATCAGCCGCCCGATCAGCGCAATGGTCTCGGGAGCTTCCGCCTGAAAGTGACCCATCAGATGGTGGAACAGCGTCGTCTCCTTGCGCTGGCGCCGCGTAAGCTGCTGCACCGCATCGAGGTCGATAGCTGGAAAAGTGCCGGGAGCGATTTCCATGACTCTCCACAAGTCGACTCCCCGACACGGATATTTAGCTGTGCGCACACCGTTCGGGCGCCCCGGAGGTTAAACTTCCGTGAAATATTCCAGCGCGGCCTACAAGACCTCGTCTTGGGCTGAATGAATGTATCGCCAAAGTCACGCGTTCTGCCTCTTCGCGGTGATGCAGGGTGGCAACATGGATCGATGAGACTTGAGGCTTCCAATCATTTTTTTGATATAGTCGATCTCATTAACCGATACATCGTTTTTAGCCAACCGGTACTCTGAAGCCTGCATGATTTCCTGAAGATCGCGTGCTTGCCGACGTTCTTCCAAAATGAAATCCTCATTTAGCCCAAGCATTTCTATATGGTATCGAGCCGCAGGCGTAAGGCTCCAAACTTCGCATGTATCCGGATCCATGAAGATTTGACCCTCTTCAAGCTCATCTTGAAGATCGTAGTCCCATTCTTCACATGGATTCAGAAAGCGGATACCTTGGGATTGCTCTTCTCGGGTAGGCCAACTGTCTGCTTTTCTCCGATTGCAAAAACGTAGCGCCCGAAAAAGGTTCTTATATTTATGGCGTTTTCGGCCTTTGAGCGTGGGGTCAAAATGATCGACTTCCAATCCAATACTTCCACCGGCATGCTGCTCAGTTATCATGGTATAGGCACAGCGGCGGCCAAAGTCACGATCTAAACATTTCTTCGAAGCAGTGCGGTAGTTGTTATCGGTTAGTATCTTCTTTTTGCCGAGAATACTCGGTGGCTTGCCGCGCACTATTCGAGATTTACGCTGTTTCAACATATTCATTGAATGATTCAACCAGCTTCTTCAATGCTTGCCTGCGTTTATCCTGCCGAATCATATCATCAGTACTAAATTGCGGCTCGGCTTGCTCGCGAGCGTGGCGTAACCTTCTCAACTCAGATTCCTCGTTCGTATCCAAGTCTTGAAGCGCGTGTTTTTTGGCCAAGCAATGAAAACGTTCTTTGGCTTCGTCATCCCACTCGATCGGCGGAGCCACGGTAAAGCCCGACGAGTTGCCAGTATTTTCGCTCTCGGCGCTAAACCCAAGCATTTTCGGCAGGCTTTCAGTCGATGCGGCAACTTTGGGCAACGCAAAAGCCTGACTTCCTTCATAGGATTCAGCAGAGCCTGCAAATGCGACCGAAACGCTGGCAAATGCGTAAGGAGTTACGGGTATTTCCATATTTAATCTTCC
>CAYQTM010000159.1:0-5033 GCA_964420355.1 uncultured Opitutales bacterium | reverse complement strand
GCCAGAAGCTCGACTTGGAGAAGATGCGGCGGGCGGCGGCGCTGCTGCTGGGCGAGCACGATTTCGCGGCCTTTGCGGCGACGCGCGGCGGGGATGACGATCCCGAGAATACGGTTCCCCAGCTTGCGCGGCCGGAGTTGGTCGAGCATGGCGATGCGGTGCAAATCGTCGCCGAGGCCAATGGCTTTCTTTACAAGATGATGCGGAGTCTGGCCGGGGCGCTGGTGGATGTCGGGCGCGGGCGCTTCGACGAGAAAGTGTTGCAGACGGCGCTCGAAAGCGGCGAACGCAGCGAGCTGATCCAGACCGCACCCGCCCGAGGCCTCTTCCTCGAACGCGTTTTCTACAAGGGCGATGCCCGCCCCGACGCCGAGGCCGCACCCAGCCGCCGCAATGAGCGCGAAGGTCGCCGGGGTCGCCGGGGGTAGCGCCTCGCACTCCCTGCTGCCAGCTTTAGCATCTGCCAGCGAATACCGTTGACATATCAACATATCCTGATGTGTTGATGCAACCAACGCAGACACCATGAATACCATTGCACTCGAATTTGTCCCGCCCAACACCGATCACGGCTCCGAGGGAGCCGTTGAGGATGCCCATAAGATCCTCGAACACTCGAAAGCCTGTGGCATCGAGGGTCGCATCCAGCACCTGATGATCCCCGGCATGATCGAAGAGGATCACGACCGCCCGGTGCCGATGCGCCCCAAGATGGACACCCTCGACACCTGGAACGCCGTGCGCGGCGAGCTGCCGGGCATGAAGTCGCTCTGCACGCAGGTGACTGCCTTTAGTCAGCAGGAAGAGCTGGAACAGCGGCTATCCGGGATGCGCAAGGTCGGGATGGACGGCGTCATCTTCGTCGGCGTGCCGCGCACGATGGCCGATGGGGAGGGTGGGGGCGTGGCACCGACCGACGCGCTGCACCTCTTCCGCGATACCATGCCCAATCGCGGCGTCATCCTGATCCCCACCCGCGATGCCGAGGTCGGGCGCTTCAACTTCAAGTGCGAGCAGGGCGCCACCTTTGCGCTGACCCAGCTCCTTTACTCCGACGCTATTGTCGACTTCCTCCGCGCCTTTTCCAAGCAGCACAGCCACCGCCCCGAGCTGCTGCTCTCCTTCGGCTTTATTCCCAAGGCCGAGCAGCGGGTCAACTTAATCAAGTGGCTGATTCAGGATCGCGGCAACCCGATGGTCGAAAAGGAGCAGGCCTTTGTCACCGAGCTGTCCGAAATGAAGGCCAAGGCCAAGCGCAGCAAGTTACTCGAACTCTACAAAAGCGTGATCGACGGGGTCGGCGAGCTGGGATTCCCCATGAGCCTCCACCTCGAAGCCCCCTACGGCTTCACCAAGCCCGCCTTCGAGACCTTCGCCGAGATGCTCGACTACTGGGCACCCGACCGCTGAGTCGTGTTTATGCAGTTGCCCGAGGCGCAGGCTGATCTGAGCTCGCCGCCCTGGGCATTGTAGGAATTCGCTTAACAAGAGCGGCTTCTCGTGTTATAGAGAATGAAACGCGGGCGCCCTCTCTCTTTTGCTGCGGCTGCGTGAAGACGCTCGTGGCTATGCTGGATCCTATTGTTCCTTACGTCAGCTTTATGCTGGGCGGCCTGGTTTTTTTAGCCTTGGCCTGGCTGGTATTGCGTCCGCGGCTGGCTTCGATGCGGCGGGAGGCCAAGATCGAGGCGGAGGAATGGAAGGCCGAGGCGCGGCGCTCTTTTGAGAAGGAAAAGGAGGCGGAAGAGAGCGAGCTGCGGCGTCGCGGAGCCGAGCTGGACGAGCGCGAGGGCGCGCTGAGTGCGCGCGAAAAGGCGGTGCATGAGGAGCGCGAGCTGCTCGAACTACAACGCGAGGACACCCATCGCCTGGAGGCCGAGGCGGAGAAGGATCGAGCGGAATCCAACAAGCTGACCCGCCTCTACCGGCTCAAGCTGCACCACCTCACCCAAGTCGACCGCGAGGAGGCGCGCAAGGAACTGTTCGAAGATGTGAAGCGCGAGAGCGAGGTGGAGCTGCAAGAGTATAAGTCCGAGCTGCTCCGCGAGGGCGAGAGCGAGGTGCGCGGGCACGCTCAGCGCATCCTGCTGGCCGCCATGCAGCGGATCGCCAGTAACCCCGCCAACGAGACCAGCGCCACCATCGTCACCCTGCCGAATGAGGAATTGAAAGGGCGCATCATCGGGCGCGAAGGGCGCAACATCCGCTCCTTCGAGCTGGCCACCGGCACCACCCTGATGATCGACGAGACACCCGGCCAGGTGCTGGTGTCCTCCTTCGACCCCGTGCGCCGCGAGATCGCCCGCCTCACCCTCGAAAGCCTGATCGAAGACGGGCGCATCAACCCCATGACCATCGAGGAAACGGTGCGCGACACCGAGGAAAACATGCAGCGCAGCGTGATGGAGTTCGGCGAAAAAGCCGTCCGCCAACTGCGCCTCAAGCAGGTGCACCCCGAGATTATCGGCCTGCTCGGGCGCCTGCACTACCGACTTTCCAACAACCAGAACACGCTGGAGCACAGCATCGAAGTCGCCTTCGTCTGCTCGCTGCTGGCCTCCGAGCTGGGGCTGGATGCCGATCTGGCCAAGCGCGCGGGGCTGTTTCACGACATGGGGAAGTCGGTCAGCCACGAATACGAAGGCAGCCACGCCAAGGTCGGTGCCGACATCCTGCGCCGTCACAATGAGGACTGGCGGGTGGCTAACGCCGTTCACGCCCACCATGAAGAAGTGCCCGCCGAGAGCCCCTATGCGCCGCTGGTCATGGTGGCCGACTCGCTCTCGGCCATGCGTCCCGGCGCGCGCACTGACTCAATGGACAGCTATGTGCAGCGCGTGCAGAGCCTGGAGGATTTGGCGAAGGGCTTCGACGGCGTGCAAGACGCCTACGCGGTGCAGGCCGGGCGCGAAATCCGCGTGATCGTCGCACCGGGCGAAGTCGACGACCTCCGCGCCCGCCAGCTCGCCCGCACCATCCGCCAGCGCATCGAGGACGAGATGAGCTACCCCAACCCCGTCAAGGTCACGGTCATTCGCGAGCGCCGCTTCAGCGAAACCGCGAAGTAGCGCGGCTCAGCGCAGCTTGAGGGTCGCGAGACCCGAGATGGCGAAGATCAGCGAGAGGATCCAGAAGCGGATGACGACCTGAGACTCGTGCCAGCCGCGCAGCTCGAAGTGGTGGTGGATCGGTGCCATGCGGAAGATGCGCTTTTTGCGCGTCTTGTAAGAGCCGACCTGAAGGATGACCGAGACCGCCTCCAGCACGAAGATGCCGCCGATCAACACCAGCAGCAGCGCGTGGTGCACCATGAAGGCGATCACGCCGATCAGCCCGCCGAGCGCCAGCGAGCCGGTGTCGCCCATGAACACCTGCGCCGGGTGGGCGTTGTGCCAGAGAAAGGCCAGGCTCGCGCCCAGCAGCGCCGCGCAGATTACGGTCAGCTCGCCCGTGCCCGGCAGGTAGTTGATGAAGAGGTAGTCGGCGATGATGGCGTTGCCCGCGCCGTAGGCGATGATGCCGTAGGCCAGCGCAACGGTCACCGTGCAGCCGATGGCCAGCCCGTCGACCCCGTCGGTCAGGTTGATCGCGTTGCTCGACCCCGCCAACACCAGAAACAGAAAACCGGCGACAAACCAAAGCGGCAGCGCGTCCGTCACCATGTGCTTGTAAAACGGCACCCACAGCTCGTGCAGCTCGGGCGCGCTCAGCGGAGATGTCGACAGCAAGCCCAGCGCCAGCGCGGTCAGCGCGAGCTGCCCGAGCAGCTTCCAGCGTCCCGGCAGACCCTTGCTGTTCTTCTTGCTGACCTTCAGGTAGTCGTCGAGGAAGCCGATCACGGTCAGCCCCGTGTAAACGAGCAGCGCCGTCCAGACATAGATGTTCGGTGCCGCCCAGAGCAGCGAGGCCGCCATGATCGCGAGGTAAATCATCAGGCCGCCCATCGTGGGCGTCGCTTTTTTGCTGGCGTGGAGCGCCGCTAGATCGCCCACCTCCGAGGCGTCGCGAAAGCTCTGCGCCATCTTCAGCCGACGCAGCCGCTCAAAGAGGGGCGGCGCGATGAGAAAGCCCAGCGCCAGCGCGGTGAAACCGGCACCCGCCGCCCGCACCGTGATGAACTCAAACAGTCGCAGCGGGCCAAAGACAGCCTCGAAATTCGACAGCCAAACCAACATCGCGTATCGGTATAGAGGAAAGCGCTTCGCCTGTCGCGTCTTTTCTCCTCAATCATTCGCGACTTATTTCGCCGCGCCCGCCATGCTGCTCTACGACGCCCATAATCACCTGCACGATGCCCGCCTGCGCAAGCTGGAGCGCGCCGCGCTGCTGCGCCAGTTGGACGCGGCGGGCGTGCAGGCGGCGGGGGTCAACGGCACTGAACCCGGCGACTGGCAGGCGGTGGCCGACTGCCGCGCGGAGGCGAAGGAGGTGCTCGGGCGCGCCTTTGTCGTAGCGAGCTATGGGCTGCATCCCTGGAAGGTGGCCGAGGCCAAGGGCGACTGGCTCGCGGACTTGGAGCAGCGCCTGCGCGACGACCCGGCGGCGGGTGTGGGCGAGGTCGGGCTGGATGGCTGGATCGAGGGCGCGGACATCGAGGCGCAGGAAGCCGTGCTGCGCCCGCAGGTCGAGCTGGCCGCCGAACTCAACCGCGCGGTCACTTTCCACTGCCTGCACGCCTGGCAGCCCTTCATGAAATTTCTCGCCGACGCGCGCCTGCCCGAGCGCGGCTTCCTCGTCCACTCGCCGGGTGCCTCGCCCGAAATCATCGAGCAGATCGCCCAAAAAGGCGGCTACTGCTCCGTCTCGGGCTACTTCCTCGCGCCGCAGCGCAAGCAATATCAGCGCGCCATGCAGGCCATCCCGGCCGACCGCCTCCTCATCGAAACCGACGCGCCCGACATGCTCCCGCCCGAAGCCACCCGCGAGCACACGCTCGACGACCCCTCAACCGGCGAAGCCCTCAACCACCCCGCCAACCTGTTAAAAGCCACATTCTGATCGTAGGGTTGCTGGGTGTTCTGGCTGGAATGGGA
>CAYQTM010000158.1:1234-5047 GCA_964420355.1 uncultured Opitutales bacterium | reverse complement strand
TGGTGCGACCAACCCTGCTGCATCTCGGGTTCGACGCAGAGGGTGCGGGCTTCGCGGAGACGAACCGGCTGCTGACGTTCCGCCACTACAACCAGCGGGAAGTTTTCGGCGGCCTCACGGGGCCGCTGCTGCGCACGCTCGACGCGGACAACCCCTACTGGCTTTGGTCGGGAGAGGTGGCCGTCGAAGGCGACCGCGTGAGCTACCGTAACCTGCGTTGCGGCCAGGGCGTGAGCGTGGACGTGACATTCACCGTTCGCCGCGACGGGCTGTTCGTCGAGCTGGCGGTCGATGCCGAGGGGCGGCTCTATGTGGGCACCTCGCCGCGCGGGCGCATCTACCGCCTCGACCCGACGCAGCCCGATGCCGGGGGCGAAGTGTATGCCGAGATTCCGGAGGGGTATATTTGGGAGCTGCTCTTCGATGCCGAAGGGCACCTGCTGGTGGCGACCGGCGGCGGTGGCAAGGTCTATCGCCTGCCCCCCAACTACCGGCTGGGGCAGGACTTGACCCAATGGCTGGCGGTCGACGAGCGGCATGTCGGCGCGCTGGCGCTGGACAGCGAGGGCAACCTGCTCGCGGGCACCGGCCCCAACGGCTACATTTATAAAGTGACCGGACAGGACGCCGCCTTTGCCCTGCACCACGCCAAGGCCGAGGAGATTCGCGCACTGGTCGCCGGGGCGGATGGCGCAGTCTATTACTCCACTTTCGAGGACGCGCGCGGCAGCTCAAGCGGCGATCCCGAGGAGGGCGGGCGCTCGGGAATAGGCGATCCGCAGCCCGCCAACGGCGGCAATGGCTCGGGAACCAGCGCGCGCTCGGGCGGCAAGGGCAGCGAGGTTTTTCGGATTGGCTCAGACGGTTTTGTGGATAGCTTTTTGAAGGCGCCGCGCGGTTCGCGCATCTATGCGCTGGCACCGACCGACTCCGGCTGGCTGGTCGGAACGGACGACGAGGGGCGGCTCTTTCGGATGAACGGGCCGCGCGACTGGTCGCTCCTGCAGACCGCTGAGGGCGGCGGCGAGGTCACCCACCTGCTGCCGCACCCCGAGGGCGGGCACTGGCTGCTGACCAGCAATCCAGCGCGCGCCTACCGGCTCTCGGGCGAGTCGGCGCAGGAGGGCACCTTCACCAGCGACGTGCTCGACGCCGGCCAGATCGCCGCCTGGGGCGTTGGCCACGCAACGCCGCGCATTCCGGGCAGCGACCGCCAACCCGCCATCGAGACGCGCAGCGGGAATTCCGCCAAGCCCGACGACTTTTGGAGCAACTTTAAACCGCTCGACGATAACGGCGCGATCCTCAGCCCCGCCGCGCGCTACCTGCAATTTAAGGCGACCTTCGAACCGGGCGAAACCCTCCGCAAGGCCGAGTTCTTCTATCGCCTCAAAAATCAGGCACCCGAGATCGAGCGCATCGCCGTCGTCCCCGGCGGATTCGAGGTCTTTTCCGCGCCGCCCTCGCGCGGCAATGTCAACCTGCGCCAGTTCCTCCAAGGCGATGGCGACCCCGAGATGCAGGAGCCGGAACCCCGCGAGCGCCTTGTCCAGACCGCAGAGTCCGGCACGATGACCGCCCTCTGGAAGGCGGGCGACCCTAACGATGACGTGCTGCGCTACCGCTTCGAGCTGCGCGGCCCACTCAGCGACCCCGACACGCCCTGGGTGCTGCTGGGCGACGAGCTGGAGAGTCCCCTGCAGGTGTTCGATCTGCGCGGCCTCGACTCCGGCTACTACCTCGCCCGCGTCACCGCCAGCGACCGCATCAGCAACCCCAACGGCACCGCGCTCGAAACCACCCTCGAAAGCGACCCCTTCCTCAGCGACACCGAGTCGCCCGAGAGCGAGATCACCAGCCGCAACGTCAGCGGACGCCGCGCAAGCATCGAGCTGCGCGCCAGCGACCAGCTCGGGCGCATCACCGAGGTCACCTACCGCCTCGACGGCGGCTCTGCGCTCCCTCTGCGCCCCAACGACGGCATCTTCGACGAAGCCACCGAGACCCTCCTCCTCGACCTCCTAGGCCTCGCGCCCGGCGAACGCGGCCTCGTCCTCACCGCCATCGACGAATCCGGCAACCGCGCCATCCGCACCCTCACCCTCACGATAAGCGACCAATATGACAGACGTTTTTTTGCTCAAATTCGCTTTCCCTGCCGACTTAGGACTGTTAGAATTGCCCATAAACTGGCTAAATAACCCATCGTGCCTACCATGAACAAATACCCTATCGATACGGAAGCAAGTGAGCATCGGCTGAACCAGCTTCTGGAAAATCTTGAGCAAGAAGTCTCTGATGTGCCACAGGAATACAACCGTAACCCCAGAATCCAGCACTATGATGGACCCTTCGGTGTCATTATAGAAGATGATTGGGACGAGGCAGGCGATGTCATTACTTCGGGATCTACTATCTAATGGCCAGTTGGCACGATATCCTGAACCAAATTCAAAGCGACTCTGCTAATTGCGATAAGATACGGCGGGGTTATTTGAATGAACTCGCCAAGTATACGGGCAGGCCAGCCATTGCCTATTACTCTGGATTTAATGGTACGCGAATAGCCGCCTCGCCACAAGATAGGCATGATTTAGCGATCAACGATAATGACATGAACGGCTTCATGGCCGTCATCCATCAACTTCCCAGAGATCGTGGGCTGGACTTAATCTTGAATACCCCTGGCGGTGATGTGGCTGCTACTGAGGCTATTGTAAACTATCTGCATTACGCCTTTGGGAAAGATATTCGGGCTATAGTTCCGCAGCAGGCGATGTCTGCCGGTACGATGATTGCTCTGGCTTGCACGGAGGTCATTATGGGCATGCATTCAAGTCTGGGTCCCATCGATCCTCAGATAGGAGGAGTGCCTGCTCATGGTATCATTGAAGAGTTTGAAAAAATTCAAAAAGCGTTTCGAGAAGATCCCAAGGGAGCGATGGCTTATCGGCCAATCTTAGAGAGATATTCGCCCACTACCCTCGGTAATTGCGAAAAGGCCATTGAGATGGCGGGCGGAATGGTTCGGAAATGGCTCGGCGAGGGTATGTTAAGTGGAGTTCGAGACAAAGAAGCAAAACTTGAGCAAATTCTAAAACACTTTGGCGATCATAGCACAACGCTGAATCACGCACGCCATATCAGTTATGAGCAAGTTAAGGCGTCGGGCATTACTGTAAAGCGCTTGGAAGATTATCCCAATTGCCCGGAACTCCAAGACCGAGTGCTAAGCGTTCATCATGCGATGATGGTAACATTTGGTATTTCTCGCAGCCTGAAGATTATAGAGAACTCTATCGGGGCTACTTTTGTGCGCAAAAGCGTCAAGCCCACTGGCAATGCCCCCGTCTAAGTAATGCCGTCGAAATAATCGTTAGCCGCATCTATACAACATGATTGCAATTCTTGAGGGCGAAATCTGGGAGTCGGGCACGCTTGACATCGTGCTCGGCGTGAATGGCGTCGGTTATGCCGTGCAGGTGCCGCTGACCACCGCCGAGAAGCTGCCGCCGACCGGCCAGCAGGTGCGCCTCTTCATTCTGCCGGTTTACCGCGAGGACAGCGCCAGTCTCTACGGCTTCATCCGGCGCGAAGACCGCGAGTGCTTCCGCCTGCTGGTCGAAAAGGTCTCCGGCATCGGGCCGCGCACCGCGCTCAACCTGATGAGCCGCCCCTCCGCGCAGACCCTCCAATCGGCCATCGCGCCGGGCGACGTCCCCCTGCTCACCAAGTCCCCCGGCACCGGCAAGCGCACCGCCGCGCGCCTCGTGGGCCAGCCGCCCCCCCCCTTTGCCACCCCGCGGGCGCGGC
>CAYQTM010000158.1:0-1224 GCA_964420355.1 uncultured Opitutales bacterium | reverse complement strand
CCCCTCAAGCGGGCCATGCCGCGGGGCGCCGCCCCCCCCCCCACCAGGCGCCCCGGCACCGCCACGCGCCCCGCCGGGCGCCGCGCCGTGGGGCTCCGCCACCCCTTGCCCCCCCGGGGGGCGGGCGCCGGCGCCCCCCCGCCCACGGGCGGCGCGCCAGCGTCGTCTACCCCCAGCACGCCCTTCGCCGACGCCGTCTCCGCCCTCGTCACCCTCGGCTACAAGCCTGCCGACGCCGACAAGGCCGTCCGCAAGGCCGCCGACCACCTCGGCGATCAGGCCAGCACCGAGGCGCTCATCAAAAAAGCCCTCGGCTGACCACACCCGCCGCTTCTGCCTTGCCGCCGTCCATCGCGCGCGCTTTACTCGCATCATGGCAACTGAATACGAAGCGGTGATCGGACTCGAGGTGCACGTGCAGCTCAAGACCAACTCCAAGATGTTCACGCGCGCGGCCTACCGCTACGGCGAGCCGCCCAACACGCTCACTAACCCCGTCGTCATGGGGCTGCCCGGCACCCTGCCGGTGATGAACGAGCACGCCATCACCCAGAGCATCCGCGTCGGCCTGCTCTTCGACTGCGAGATCGCCGAGACGTGCAAGTGGGATCGCAAAAACTACTTCTACCCCGACAACCCGAAAAACTACCAGATATCCCAATACGACCAGCCGCTCTGCCTCGGCGGCAAGGTCGAGATCGAGCTGCCCGGCTCCGCCCGCAACATCATGGGCGAGCACAAAGAAATCGGCCTCACCCGCATCCACCTCGAAGAGGACGTCGGCAAGCTCACCCACTATGAAAGCGAGTCGCTGGTCGACTACAATCGCGCGGGCACCCCGCTGATCGAGATCGTCTCCGAGCCCGACCTCCGCAGCGCCGAGGAAGCCTTCGCCTACCTCACCGCCCTGCGCATGTATCTGCAGGCCGCCGGCATCAGCGACTGCGATATGGAAAAGGGGCAACTGCGCTGCGACGCCAACGTCTCCATCCGCCCCGTCGGCCAGACCCGCCTCGGCACCAAGGTCGAGATCAAGAACATGAACACCATTTCGGGCGTGCGCGACGGCATTTCCTATGAAATCCAGCGCCAGATCACTGCCACCGAAGCCGGCGAACCCATCGTCCAAGAGACCCGCCGCTGGAACCCCGAGGCGGAGTTTACCTCATCGACGCGCAGCCAGGAAATGGCGCACGACTACCCCTACTTCCCCGCCCCCGACCC
>CAYQTM010000157.1:0-5059 GCA_964420355.1 uncultured Opitutales bacterium | reverse complement strand
CTACTGATGCGAGGCAGTTTAGGCATGACCCACTTCGAAGGTAGTCATCAAGGCCGGAGAGGTTACCTCAGCGGGAAATTCCTCCAGATACAATTCGGTGGCCTCGCGCAGGTTGGCCAGCGCTTCATCAATGGTGTCGCCTTGGGTAGTTGTGCCCGTCTCTGGATTATGAGCGACATAACCCCCGTCGGGATCTTTGGTCAAAATCGCCGTATAGGTCATGGCAAAAACATATCAGATTCCAGTTAAGCTTCAATTCTAATCTTTCGTTAACTGATCCCAGCCGCTGTCTTCATTTTTCCCAACTTTCAAACAGCTCTTCAACGCTCTCGAAGTGCTTCAGGTTGCGGCGGGTTCGGGAGTCTTCCAGAGCCTGCTCGGTGGTTTCGTTGAGGATTTGCTTGCGATGCCTTCAGGGGGGCAACTGAGTCAGCCGCATGGCGAAAAGGGTGGGGCTTGGGCTTGTGCCGGGGTGGGTTTGTGGTAATTTCGCGGCTTGAGCACACGATTGGGATACCTTTATGCGCTGTTGGCCGGTGGGCTGAGCTGCCTGCTTTATGTGTTGGCGTTTCCGCCTTTTGAGGTCGGGCAGGCGGCCTATGTGTTTGCGTTGCCGATGGCGATGTGGGCGTTTTTGCGACCGGGCTGGCGACTGTATGCCGGGGTGTCGGCGGGGGTGGCGGTGCTGGGTTGGGCGCTGCTGCTGGAGTGGCTGCGCAATGTGGCGGCGATCGCGGGGTTTCCGGTGCCCTCGCTGACTGGCTGGGTGCTGGTCGTGCTGGTGGCGGTGCCGATCGGCGGGTTTCTCTTTGCCTGGTTGCTGGCTCTGCGCTGGGTGCTGCCGAGGGTCGAGCAACGGGGCGCGGTGCAGCGCATCCTCGCCATGCTCGGGCTGGCCGGGCTGTGGGTGGTCTTCGAGTGGGTGCGGACGTGGTTCATTTTCGGGTTTCCCTGGAACCCGCTGGCGGCAACCCAGTGGCGGGCACCGGTGCTCCTGCAGCCGGCGGCGTGGACGGGTGCCTGGGGCGTGTCGTTTTTGCTGATCGTCACCAATGTCGGGGTGGCGCTCTATCTGCGGCGCATTTTGTTGACCAGCGGGCGCGGGCCGCGACGCAGCTTTTGGCAGAAGCTCTGCCCAGAGTTTTACGTCGCCTTCGGGATGCTCGGCGGCACCCTCCTGCTCTTTGTCCAGACGCGGCAGGAGGCCGAGAACCTGTTGCCGATGTTCACCGGAGCGCTGGTGCAGCCCAATATCGAGGCCGAGCTGAGCTTCGATCGCGAGGTGGCGGCGGCGCAGGCGCGCGACATTTTCCAACTGAGCCGACTGGCACCCAACCTTGGCGCGGAGATCATTTTCTGGCCGGAATCCGCCACGCCGCTGCCGGTGGTCGGGCATCAGGAGACGCGGCAGTGGGTCGAGGCACTCGCGCGCGAGAGCGGTCTGCCTCTGCTGATCGGCTCGCTGGCCTACGAAAACGAGCGTTGGTATAACGGCGTTTTTCTCGTCACGCCCGACGATGGCCTCTACGACGCCTACTACGCCAAGCGCCGCCTCGTCCCCTTCGGCGAATACAATCCCTTGCGCCAGCTCCTGCCCTTTGTCAACAGCATCGTCCCGCTGGAGGACGACATGGTGCCCGGCGACCGCCCTGCCCTGCTGCCCCTCCGCGTCGAGCGCGATGTCCCTGCCGACCGCCTCGAAACCGCCCTCGACGCCCCCGATGCCCTCTCCCTCGAGCTGGCGCGCGAGGTCGACAGCTACCGGGTCGGGCCGCTGGTCTGCTATGAGGACTGCTTCCCCTATCTCGCGCGCCAGCAAGTGCAGGCCGGCGCGGATTTCCTCTATGTGGCGACCAACAACGGCTGGTTTGGCCGCACCGGTGCCGCTCGCCAGCACGCCGCCCACAGCGTCCTCCGCGCGGTCGAGACCCGCCGCCCGGTCATCCGCGCGGGCAACGACGGCTGGAGCGGCTGGATCGACGAGCGCGGCCTGATCCGCCACGAGATGACCGACGCCCAAGGCAACATCGACTTCCGAGGTATCCACCCCATCCAGGTCAGCCGCGACCGCGCCTTCGTTCGTCAGGAAAGCCTCTACCTTCGCTGGGGCAACTGGTTCGTCTGGCTCTGCGCCGGCCTCTGCCTGCTCGGCTACCCCTGGGGTCGCTCGGAACCAACGCGTTAAGCTAACCCAAGCTAAGCGAAGACGGCCTCGGTGGCCGGGGCTTCAACCCCGTTGAGCACCAGCTCGCCAAAGAGCGTCGTCACCGTGGCACGCTGGATCTGCACGCGCACCAGCTCGCCGATCAGGCGCTCGTTGCCGGGGAAGATCACCTTGCGGAAGCCCGCTGTGCGCCCGACAAACATGCCCTCGCCCTTGCGTGCCGACCCTTCGACCAGTATCTCCTCTTCCTGCCCGATCAGCGCCTCGTTGCGCTCCAGCGAGCGCCGTCCCAGCGATTCGAGCAGTATCTGATTGCGCGCCTCCTTGACCTCCTGCGGCACCTGATCCTCCATCTCGGCGGCCTCGGTGCCACTGCGCTTGGAGTATTTAAAGATGAAGGCCATGTCGAAACCAATCGCCTCGAAGGCCGCCCGCGTCGCCTCGAAATCCGCCTCGGTCTCACCCGGAAACCCGACAATCACGTCGGTCGAGAAATACATATCAGGCTGCACCTCGCGCAGCCGCTCGACGATCCGGGTGAACCGCTCAATGCTGTAAGGGCGCTTCATCGCCTGCAGTATGCGGTTGCTCCCGCTCTGCATGGGAAAGTGGATGTATTTGCCCAGCTTGGGAAGCCGCCCATAGCACTCGATCAGATCGCTGCGAAAGCCCACTGGGTGCGGCGAGGTGAAGCGAATCCGCTCAATCCCCTCGACTGCGTGCACCGCCTCCAGCAGTTGCACAAAGGGGCTTTTCCCATTGATGCGCGGGAACTCGCGCTTGCCATAATGGTTGACGATCTGCCCGAGCAGGGTCACCTCGCGCGTGCCTCTGGCGGCCAGCTCGCGCACCTCGGCCACGATGTCGGCGATCGGGCGCCCGCGCTCGCGCCCGCGCGTCTTCGGCACGATGCAGTAGGTGCAGTTCATATTGCAACCCTGCATGATCGACACGAAGGCGCTCACCTGCCGCTGCTCGTGGTGGCTGCGGATGGTGTTCTGGCTGCCCGCCTCCTCATCGAGGTCGATGATGGTGTTGGGTCGCGGCCCCTGACCGCGCAGGCTGGCCATCAGGTTGTCGAGGTGGTCGGGAATTTGGTGGAATTTCTGCGTGCCGACGATCAGGTCGAGATCGGGCAGGCGGTCGAGCAGCTCCGACCCGCGATTCTGCGCCATACAGCCCATAATCCCGAGCAGATAATCGGGCTTCTTGCGCTTGTTGGTCGCGAGGTGCCCGGCCTTGCCAATCGCCTTCTGCTCGGCCTGATCCCGCACCGAGCAGGTATTCAAGAGCACCACATCCGCCTCCGTCTCATGCCCGACGATGCTGTAACCCCGCGCCCGCAGCATCGACGCCACCGCCTCCGAGTCGCGCTCGTTCATCTGGCAGCCATAGGTTTTGATATATACGCGGTTCATCGCTGTGGGCTAATGCAAATAATTAGCATCACCCACCCCGCCCAAAAACTCAAGGCCAAAACCCGCCCCGCAAGCATTCGCGGATTGGCGCGACTGGGTGGCACTTCGAGGTTGAATCCAAGGCGGGAAGCTGTCTTGCTGTGGGATTTCCCTTGCAGCTATGACGTCGATTCCCAAGGCATACGAACCCCAGGAGGTAGAAGAGCGCTGGTATGCGGCCTGGCAGGAGGCCGGTTGCTTCCGCGCCGAGGTCGATCCCGAGCGCGAGCCGCACACGATCATGATCCCGCCGCCTAACGTGACGGGGATGCTGCACATGGGGCACATCCTCAACAATACGGTGCAGGACATCCTCACGCGTCGCGCGCGCCAACAGGGCAAGGTGGCGCTCTGGTTCCCCGGCACCGACCATGCCGGTATCGCCACTCAGACGCGGGTCGAACGCAAGCTGCGCGAGCAGGGAAAGACCCGGCACGACCTCGGGCGCGAGGCCTTCCTTGAAAAAGTCTGGGAGTGGAAGGAGGAGCACGGCGGTATCATCCTCAACCAGCTCAAAAAGCTCGGGGCGTCCTGCGACTGGTCGCGCACCAGCTTCACCCTTGATGAGCGCTACGCCAAGGCCGTGCTGACCGCCTTTGTCGAGCTGTGGAAACGCGGCTACATCTACCGCGGCCTGCGCATGAGTAACTGGTGCCCGGTGAGCCTCACCGCCCTCTCCAACGAGGAGGTCATCATGAAGCCCCAGCGCGGCAAGCTCTACAAAATGCGCTACGAGCTGGTCGAGCCAGCCACCGCCGCCGATGGCGCGCGCCTGACCCACCTCGAAATTTCCACCACCCGCCCCGAGACCATCATGGGCGACACCGCCGTGGCCGTGAACCCCGCCGACCCGCGCTACAAGCACCTGATCGGCAAGGAGATATGGCGACCCTTCCCGCGCGAAAAGCTGCCGATCATCGGCGACAGCGCGGTCGAAATCGAGTTCGGCACCGGCGCGCTCAAGGTCACGCCCGCCCACGACGAGGTCGACTTTCAGATCGGCCAGCGCCACAATTTGCCCATCCGCGATGTGTTCAACGCCGATGCTACCCTCAACGAGCTGGCGGGCGAAGAGTTTGCCGGGATGGAGCGCTTTGCCGCACGCGAGGCGGCAGCGAAAAAGCTGGAGTCGCTCGGGCTGCTGGTCGAGGTCGAGGATTACGAAAACAACGTTGGGTTCAGCGAGCGCGCCGATGTGCCGATCGAGCCGCGCCTGACCGAGCAGTGGTGGATGCGCTATCCCAAGGTGGCCGAGGCGCGCCGGGCAGTCGAAAACGGCACCCTGCGCTTCCACCCCAAGCGCTGGGAAAAGGTCTATCTGCACTGGCTCGAAACCATGGAGCGCGACCAGATCGACTGGTGCGTCAGCCGCCAGCTCTGGTGGGGTCACCGCATCCCCGTCTGGTATAAAAAGGGCGACCGCAGCGACTGGACGCCC
>CAYQTM010000156.1:0-5069 GCA_964420355.1 uncultured Opitutales bacterium | reverse complement strand
TAAACGTCCTGCCCAACCCAAGACAAGCCCTATGCGCCCACACCCGCCAATAAGTTATTCACAGGCAAAATCAGCCAAAACAGCGCCACTGTTCTTCGGGGAGCGACAATGTTGAACCAGCCTGAGAACGCATGGCAGCTAATTCGTCCAGTGACATGAAATCGGGGCAACTCCCTTCCAGCTGCAGGAGATGCTCAATTTTCTTCCGCTTGATATAATCCGTCACAGCGAGGTTCTCGGCTTCTGCTCGGGTTCTCGAACCCTCAATCTCGGGCTGCCCAGATGAGACCTTTGAGGGTCATTTCGAGGACGGCGGGATAGTCGGTGAATTCTTTGGCTTGGTGGCCGAGAGCAGAATAGAAGACGCGTCCCCTACCCCACTGGTGAGTCCAGATGACGGGCATGGTGATGCGGCGGCCTTCTTGCTCGTAGAGGGTGTCGGCGAGCACCTCGATGGCGGGGTCGACCATCATATAATATTGCTCGGAGTTGTAGATAAAGTCCTGGGGCAGGGCGTCGGTGATCGGGTGTTGTCGGTCGGTCAGGCGGATGCGGTAGTCGCCGACGTGCGGGTGGCCGAGGAAGTGCCCGCCGGTCATCCATTCGTAGGTGAGGTTGCCGCGAAAGGCATCGCCCATCCCGCCGTGGAAGCCGCCCAGGCCGACGCCGCTGGCCACCGCATCGGCGAGGTTTTTCGTCCGCTCTTCGGAGAGCTCGCCCATCGTCCAGCAGGGCACAATCAGGTCGAATTCGCGCAGGCGCACGGCATCGTCGAGCGGCTCCAGCGAGTTTTCCGCCTGCACCTCGAAGGACTGCGCCCCCAGCTCGCGCTGGATGATGGCCGCCATCGCGGCGGGTTCGTGGCCTTCCCAGCCACCGTAGAAGATGAGCGCTTTAGACATAAATTTAGAGCATTTCGGGGTCGACGAGGAGCTCGCGCGGGTTGGAGCCGTTTTCGGGGCCGACGATGCCGCGTTCTTCGAGCTGATCCATCAGGCGGGCGGCGCGGTTGTAGCCGATGCGCAGGCGACGCTGGAGGCTGCTGGTCGAGGCGCGTTTGGTGCTCTTGATGACGTCGATGGCCTGGCCGATCAGTTTGCCGTCCTCGCTGCCGTCGTCGTATTCGCTGGTCGCGCCCTCTTCCTCATCGTCGCCCGCCTCGACGGAAGCCTGCACCTCCTCGGCGTATTCGGGCGGCCCGTTCTTTTCGCAGAGGTATTTGACCACCCCCGTGATCTCGTCGTCGGAGACAAAGGCACCCTGGGCGCGCACAAGCTGGCCGATGCCGGGCGGGGTGAAGAGCAGGTCGCCCTTGCCGATGAGCGACTCCGCGCCGCCGCCGTCGAGGATGGTGCGGCTGTCGACCTTGGACGATACCTTGAAGGAAATGCGGCTGGGCAGGTTCGCCTTGATGACGCCGGTGATGACGTTGACCGAGGGGCGCTGGGTGGCGATGATGAGGTGGATGCCAGCGGCGCGGGCAAGCTGGGCGAGGCGGGCGATGCAAGTCTCGATGTCAGCGGGCGCGACCATCATCAGGTCGGCCAGCTCGTCGATGATGCAGACGATGAAGGGCAGCTTCTTGTCGGGCAGCTCCACATTGCGGTCGCGCGGCACGTCGACGCGGGCGAGCTGGGCACGCTCTTCGGCGGTCATCGCGGCGTCGGACTCCTCGGCGCGGTCGCGCATCTCCTTGCTCTTCTGGATCTTGGCGTTGAAGCCCGCCAGATTGCGCGCACCGGCACCGGCAAAGAGCTGGTAGCGGCGCTCCATCTCGCCGAGCAGCCACTTGAGCGCGTTGGGCACTTTCTTCGGCTCGGTGACGACCGGGATGAGCATGTGCGGCAGGTCGTTATAAACCTGCATCTCGACCACCTTGGGGTCGATCATGATGAAGCGCAGCTCGTCGGGCGAGAGGCGGTAGAGCAGCGAGGCGATGACGGCGTTGATGCAGACCGTTTTGCCCGCGCCGGTCGCCCCCGCGATCAGCACGTGAGGCATCTTGGTGAGGTCGGCCACCAGCGGCTTGCCCGAGACCTCCTTGCCGAGCGCCACCGGAATCTCCGCCTTGGACTCGTTCCAGGCGCGCGATTCGATGATCTCGCGCAGGCAGACCGACTGCGGGCGCTGGTTCGGAATCTCCACACCCACGCAGCCCTTGCCGGGCACCGGCGCGAGGATGCGCACCGACTGCGCCTTGAGCGCCATCGCGATATTCTTGTCGAGGTTGGCGATCTTCTCGACCCGCACACCCGGCGCCGGGGTGACGTCGTAGCGCGTGATAACCGGCCCGGCGTGCACCTCGCCCAGCTCGACCTTCACCCCAAACTCACTGAGGGTCTGCTGGAGCTTGGTAGCGGTCGCCTGATGATCCTCGGGCGTCTCGCCTTCCATCGCTGCCGGCACATCATTCAGCAGGTGCAGCTCTGGGAACACATAATTGCCCTGGCGCGTGGGCAGCGAAAAGTCGACCTTCTCCACCCGCTCGCTCGCGACGATCTTCAGCCCCTGATTGAGCTTCGGCCCCTCGCCGCTCAGCGCCAGACGCTTCTTAGGCACAGCCTCCTCCGGGATCGCCTCGTTTTCGGGCGCATCGGCGTCCGCTTCTGCCGCCTCGGTGCCATTGTTGCCCTCGGACATGGGCGCGGCGGTCTTCTTCACCGGCGGGGGCTTGCGCAGGAGGCTCGGCTTTTTGCGATGCTCCTCCTCGTCCTCGTCAAAGTCTTCCTCGCCGGCGCTGGCCGCCTTTTTAGCGGCTTTTTTCGCGGGCTTCGGCTCCGGCTCGGGCTCCGGTTCGGGCTCCGGCTCATCTTCCACCACGGCTGCCGCCGCGGCGGCGCGCTTTTTGGCAGCGACCCGGTGCGCCTTTTTCTGCGCCCGCAGCTCCTCCTTCTCCATCCGACGCTGCGCCGCCTCTTCCTCGCGCTTCAGTCGACGCTCGTGCTGCTCGGCTCGGCGCTCTTCGCGGCTCTGTTTACGGCTGGCAAACCAATGGGCAAGGGTCTTTTGCACGCCGTCAAAGACATCGCCCATATTATAAGTGAAGGTCGACAGCAGGCTCAGCACAAAGGCAAGCAACAGGATCAGCGCGCTCCCAAACGGCCCGATCTTCTCCGCAATCGCCTCCGAATAGAACAGCCCGCCCAGCACACCGCCGAGTCCGCCCGGCAGGTGATTCCCCCAGTCATCCGGCCCCCTTAAAAAGGTCAGATCAAGCAGCGACAACAGCCCGCAGGCGCTCGCCAGCAGCACCCCCAGCGAGAAAAACTTCCCCACCAGCAGGTGCGCCTTGCGAAAAATCAGCATGTAAACCAGCCACAGCAGCACGACCGGAATCGTGTAGGTCACCACACCCAGCAGCCGCAGCAGCCAAAAAGACAGATTCGCACCCCACGTCCCGACCAGGCTGGTATCGGGGTCGGTGGATACATAATTGCTCTGCTCCGGATGGTAAATGGCCAGCGAGACCGTCACATACACGCACACCGCCAGCACCAGCAGCCCCCAAAACGGGCGCGAAGGCGTCCGCCGCGGCCCGGCAGATATCGCCGAACGCTTCCGCGCCGTAGCCTTCTTCTTTTTCGCAGTTGTGGCCATCCGAGAGGGTAGAAAAACCAATAGCTTAAATCCCCACCTATTTAAGACAACCTCAAAACCAATCGCCCAAGCCCGCCGACGGTTCGCGCCGGACGATCTCGTCTGCTGCGAGATCAGGCTTGGCATTCGCGGTGCGTGCCCTTTGTATTTGCCAATGAATCATAAAGAGAGCAGCAGCCCGGTGCGCGACTTCATTACGCACCATTATCGTCACTTCAATGCCGCGACGCTGATCGATGCCGCGCGCGGCTACGAGACCTTCCTCGGAAAGGGGCATGCCATGATGGTGACCCTGGCCGGTGCGATGAGCACCGCCGAGCTGGGGCTATCGCTGGCGGAGATGATCCGCGCGGGCAAGGTGCAGGCCATCACCTGCACGGGTGCCAATCTGGAGGAAGATCTCTATAATCTGGTGGCGCACGATTTCTACGAGCGCGTGCCCCACTACCGCCACCTCAGCGCCGAGGCCGAGGAAGCGCTCTGCGCCCGTGGACTCAATCGCGTGACCGACACCTGCATCCCCGAGGAGGAGGCCATCCGCCGGATCGAGGGTGAGCTGATTCAGCTCTGGAAGGCCGCCGACGCCTCGGGCGAGCGCTACTTCCCCTACGAGTTTCTCTACCGCATCATCCGCGAGGACAGCCTGCGCGAGCACTACCAGATCGACCCCAAGAACAGTTGGCTGGTCGCCGCCGCCGAGCGCGATCTGCCGATTTTCACGCCCGGCTGGGAGGACTCCACCTGCGGCAACATCTTCGCCAGCTACTGCCTCAAGGGCGAAATCAAGAACCCCAACACGGTCAAGCTGGGCATCGAGGCCATGACCAAGCTCGCCACCTGGTATACTGAAACCACCGCCGGCGAGCGCGAGGTCGGCTTCTTCCAGATCGGCGGCGGCATCGCGGGCGACTTCCCGATCTGCGTCGTGCCCATGCTCACCCAGGACATGGAGCGCGCCGACACCAAGCTCTGGGGCTACTTCTGCCAGATCAGCGACTCCACCACCAGCTACGGCAGCTACTCGGGAGCCGTCCCCAACGAGAAGATCACTTGGGGCAAACTCGGCCCCAAAACGCCCAGCTATATCATCGAAAGCGACGCCACCATCGTCGCCCCGCTGATCTTCGCCTACCTGCTCGGCTGGTAGCGTGTGCGTTCGACGTTCGAGGGTTGGAAGCACCCGTTGATGCATAGGTGCATATAAATTTTGGAATAAGCGCTTTACGGGATGGGGAGATTTTGTCAGCTTAAAGGCGACGCGGAAGCTTAACGCTCGATTTATGGCTCGCCCTGCCCCATCGCCCATCATCGGTGCTGTTGAAATCGGCACCTCAAAAGTGGTGGCGCTGATCGGCGAGATCAATGCAGGGCGCTCGCTCAACATCATTGGGAAGGGCGTGTCCAGCTCCTCCGGCGTCCGCAAGGGCGAGGTAACCGACCACCGGGCGGCGACCGGTGCCACCCACGCCGCC
>CAYQTM010000155.1:0-5069 GCA_964420355.1 uncultured Opitutales bacterium | reverse complement strand
GTTCTGGAGGTTTGGGTTGCGGTGGGTGCGGGGCTGGGGCAGGTTGGGTGTATGCGAGTGGCGGTTGTGCATTATCACTGGAAGAAGGGCGGCGTGACGCGGGTGGTGGAGTCGACCGAGCGGGCGCTGGCCGAGGCGTCGCGCCGGCAGGCTCAGGGCTTTCAGGGTGCGGGTGTCGAGCTGGCCGCGCTGAGCGGGCGGGCTTATGAGGGCGAAGGGCTGGCACGGACGGGGGTGGTCGAGCGGCTGGATTACACGTTGGACGACCCCAAGCCCGATCCGCGCGGGCTGTTGCAGCGGCTGCGCGAGGCGGCGCAGCAGGCGCTCGGCGGTGAGCCGGATGTGTGGCACATCCACAATCACTCGCTGGGGAAGAACAAGGCGATGCCCGATCTGGTGCGGGCGCTGGTCGCCGAGGGCGCGGCGCTGCTGCTGCATCTGCACGACTTTGCCGAGGACGGGCGCCCCGAGAATTATCAGGTGGTGCGCGAAAATATCGCCGAGGCCGCGCGGCTCTATCCGCACAGCCCGCGCGTCCATTATGCGGTGCTCAATGGGCGCGATTTCGGCATTTTGCAGGAGGCCGGGCTGCCCGCCGAGCGCCTGCACCTGCTGTCGAACCCGGTCGAGGTGGGCGAGCCGCTGGCGGGCGGGCGGCTGCCGGGGCTGGAGGCCGAGCGGCTGATCCTCTACCCAGTGCGGGCGCTGCGGCGGAAGAATCTGGGCGAGCTGGCGCTCTGGGCGGCGCTGGCCGAACCGGGCACGGTCTTTGCCAATACCCTGCCGCCGACCAATCCGCGCTATCAGCCGCGCTTCGAGCGCTGGCAGGCGCTGGCCGAGCGGCTGGGCTTGCCGGTGCGCTTTGGGCTGGGCGCGGAGGTCGAGGCGAGCTTTCCGCAGTTGGTGGCGGCGGCGGATGCGCTGGTGACGACGAGCATCGGCGAGGGGTTTGGGCTGGGTTTTCTGGAGCCGTGGCTGTTTGGCAAGGTGCTGGTGGGGCGGAATTTACCGGAGATTACGTCGGACTTTGCCGAGGCGGGCGTGCAGTTGCCGGGGCTGTATAAGCGGTTGGAAGTGCCGCTCGACTGGCTGGCCGAGGACGGCGCGAGCGGGGCGGAGCGTCTGCGCAGGCGGATCGCGGCGGCGCTGGAGGCGGATTACGCGACCTATGGTCAGCCGCTGCCGCCGGATGCCTGCGAACGGGCTTTCGCGGCCTTTGTGCGCGGGGAGCAGGTCGATTTTGGGCGGCTCGACGAGGACTTGCAGGAGCCGATTCTGGAGCGGCTTGCGCGGGATCCCGAGTCGCGGGCAGCCATTCAGCCGCCTTCGCTGCTGAGCAATCCGCCGGGCGTGGACACCCTGCACGCCAATCGCGCGCGCATCGCCGAAACCTATTCGCTGCCCGCCTATGGGGAGCGGGTGGCCGCCATTTATCGGCAGCTTGCCGAGGCACCGACCGAGAAGCCGCAACACCTCGACCCCGACCGCATCCTCGGCAGCTTCCTCGCCCCCGAGCGCCTCAATCTCCTGCGCTCGACTGAGGTGTAGTTACCCGGCGCTGGTGAAGCGGTCGGTCACGAGGAGGGTGGCGTCGTGGTCGCTGGCCTCGAAGACGAAGTCCTCATTGGCGGGCAGGAGGGCGTTGTCGCCGCGTTCGAGGTATTCCTCGGCGGCGTCGGCCTGCGCCATCTCGCGCACGCGCCCTTTGACCAGATGGACGAGCCGGGGCTCGCCGGGCGGCAGTTCGAGGCGCGCCTGACCAGGGCTGAGGTCGAAGCGGCGGATGCGAAACTCGGGGCACTCGGCCAGCGTCTGCTCGCGCCCCTGCCCTTCCGTGTGGATGGGGTCAGGCTCGAAGTCATTGAAGTCAATGGACTTGAGCGACTGGTCGACATGGAGTTGGCGGGGCTTGCCGTCGGTGCCCATGCGACCCCAGTCGTAAACGCGGTAGGTGGTGTCGGAATTTTGCTGGATTTCGAGGATCAGGTTGCCGGCGTCGATCGCGTGGAGGCGTCCGCTGTAAACGAACATCGAGTCCCCGGGCTGCACCTCGACGCGGTGCACCAGCGCCTCCAGGCGGGTCTCCCGGAGCGCCGCCTCGAAGTCCTCGCGGGTGGTGCCGGGCTTCAGCCCGACCAGCAGGCCAGCGCCCGGCTCGGACTCGGCGATGAACCAGTTTTCGGTCTTGGGCTCGCCGCCCAGCTCTCCGGCGATGTTGGCGGGCGGGTGGACTTGCAGGCTCAGGCGGTCGCGGCAGTCGAGCCACTTGACGAGGATCGGGAAGGGGCGGTGGATGGGGTAGCCCGCGCCCATAACGGCGGCAGGGTGCTCCTCGATCAGCCGCCGCAGGGTCAGCCCGGCGTAGGGGCCGCGCGCGACTACGCTCTGGTCGTCGGCGCGGTCGACGACCTCCCAACTCTCGCCGACGGGGTCATCCGCGCCGCCCGGCACATCGCTGCGTCCCAGCTTGTCGGCCAGACCGCGCCCACCCCAGACCCGCTCTTTATAGAGCGGCTTAAATTGTATCATGCCCATTGTGGACAGGATAGTGCAGTGATCGTGCCAGAGGCAAGGGCTTCTTCAGTTGCGCTTCTTCGACCAGACGTAAACGCGGCGGGAAAAGGTAGTGCCGTATTCCATGATGAGGGCATCGAGGGCGGGCATTCCGATATCCGAGCCGGGCTCCGGAATGCGTCCGGCAATGGCATTGCGCATCTGGCGCACGCCTTCGGTGGACAGGAAGGTGATGCTCAGCTCGATAAACTCTAAATCAGCTCCGGGTATGGGGGATCCATCCAGCTCAAAAGTTTCGCCGTAGGTGAGTGTCTCGGCAATCCGAACCGAGCTGCCGGCTTCGTCCTGGATCTCGCTGGCAAGCTGAAGGGTAGCCGAGTCTGAGGGGTCACCGATGACCGCGATCTGTGGCTGGTCGTTGATGTCGGTATAGCCGATGGCGATCTGCATCCGCACCACATTGAGGGCGATCAGGTTTTGCAGCTCGACCGGGCTGGTGGCATCCGGCGGATCATTTACATTTGGGTTAACAGGGAGTGGAATGTCAGGGTCAGGATTCCAAAAATTGCGGAGCCCGCCGTCTGCCGTCGACCAGCCCAGCGCGCTGTCGAAGGTAGATTGGGGGCTGATCATGGTGCGGAACATGGCGAACATCTCGTTATCGGTGGTACCGAAGGGATCGATGTAGCCGAGGTTATAAGCAACAGTCGAGAGGCCGCCATCCCAGGTGCTGTATTGGCTGGGCGAATCGACAAAAAACATGAAGTAGGGGAAGGTGGTCGTGAAGGAGGGCGGCCCGACGTTGGGAATGGTCTCGATGCGGAGGCGCTCGTCGCCCTGCCCGCGCAGCTCGATGGCCTCGATGTCTTCCTCGAAGATGCTAAGGGCGATGCGCGCCTGTATGCTGGCGGAGATGGTGCTTTGTGAGCGGTTCCAGATGTTCAGGATGTTGACCGTGATGCCGAGCACCATCGTCACCAGACCGGCCATGATGGTGGTGGCAAGCAGGACTTCGACAAGGGTGAAACCCTTGCCGCGACGAGGGCGAAAGTGGGGGGTGGGGCGCATGGCGAGGTTGTGCGTCAGATGTTGATGGCGGCGTTGAGCGTGAGTATCCGACGGGCTTCCTGATCGATGCCATCGATGTAGGTGAGCGAATCTAGATTCTCGATGATATTAATATCCTCTTCAAAGACATCGACCTGCAGGACAAGATACGGGGGATCGGTGGACTCGTAAGTGGCAGGGAAGCCACCCCAAAAAGGTAACCCGTCGCCGGTCGTAGAAAAAGTGGTGTCTGACCAGATATTCTCATTGACCGGCGAAGGCACGACGCGGACGCGGAAGACCTTGCCCACGATGCGGTTATCCGAGCGGCGAAACTCAAAGGACGTGGGCAAGGAACCCGGCAAAGGCTCGAAAGCGCTCAGGATCATCTCGTTGTTGCTGCCGGCGAAATACTCGTAATAGATGAACCACATCCCTTGGTTCGTGGAGCTCGGAGATGGAGTGACCTCTCGGTACACCTCCTCATAGCGAGTGACTCCGCCGGTGTTGAGGTAGGTTTGCAGTTTGGTGAAGGCGGCCAGAGCTTTGTCCGTGGACTGGACACTATTGAGCGAGCGCAAGGTCGGCCCGAGCAGGCCAAGCAGGCTGACGATGGCCAGCGCGAGCACGCCCACGGCAAGGGCGACCTCGATAAGCGAAAAGCCGTTACGAGCAGATTGGCGGCGGATTGCAGTTTGGGCAGTCATGGCTAGAAATCAGGAAAATCAACTGGGGGGATTGGTCTCGACGGCCTCGGCGACGACGGTCGAGTCGGGGTAAGGGATACTGGAGCCGATGCGCAGCAGAATGAAACCGGCGTGCTGACCCGGATCCTCTGTATCGTCGCCGAGGGGATCATGCAGGGTCAGGCCGCTGGCGGTGCGCTCGCCAGTGGAGGTGACAATGCGCGCCCCGGAGTTGTTCAGCACCGTGCCATTGAGCTCGAATTCGTAGTAGTAAAACAGCTCGCCGGAGCCCTCGGTTTTGGGCGAGAGGCGAGGAAATTCGAGGCGCATGGTTTGTGGAGCCGCCATGCTGCCATTGCCCCTTGAGCTGACCTCGTCATTGAAGTAGGCACCCGCAGGCAGGAAAGTGCCCTCGTTCGCGGCGATCCAGCGAGTGGGATCCTCGGGGTTGGGATCATCGGGGTCGGCATAGATGACGCCGATGAAGCGCAGGTATTTGCCGATATCGGCGCTGCTGTCGTCGGCGTGGATGATGAGGCGCGCCTTGGTGCCACGCAGGAGCGCCTGGCCGCGCACGCCCTGCAGGCTCGAGCTGATCAACTGGCTGGCGGTGGTGGCCTTCTGCGAGTCCCCACCCTGCCCGAGAACAGCAAAGCCAAAGGCAGCCGAAACGATGACAATGATACTGATGACCGCCAGCAGCTCGATGCGCGTAAAGCCCCGGCCCGAGGTCGAAAGGTGATGCGGGGGAGTCAGGGGAAGAAAGGCTTTGCGCCGGGGCCCGCTTTTGTCCGGGTTCGCCTCGCCGTAATCGTTGTGGTC
>CAYQTM010000154.1:0-5102 GCA_964420355.1 uncultured Opitutales bacterium | reverse complement strand
GGGGAGGGCCGCTTCCCCGAGGAAAACTGGGCCGCCGGTGGGTGGAAGTGGACGTGCCCGGTGCGGAGCTACCCGCGCAACAACGGGGGGTTTTACTGCGTGGCGGGCAATGTCTGGGAGTGGTGCGCCGACTGGCACAGCCCGACCTGGCGCATCAATGCCGCCCGCCGCAACCCCCAGGGGCCGCTCATCGGCGAAGCGCGCGTGCAAAAAGGCGGCAGCTTCCTCTGCCACCACAGCTACTGCAACCGCTACCGCGTCGGCGCCCGCTCCAAAAACACTCCCGACACCGGCACGACGAACAACGGCTTCCGCTGCGCCCGCGACGCCTAGCGAAAGCTTCGCACGCAACTGGCGTTGCGCACGCGTGGGTGGGGGGCGGAGGCGCGCAGCGCCTCCGCCCCCCCCGACGCCTGCCTGCGGGACTCCGCAGGCAGGCAGCAAAGTTCTGCCACCGACTCCCCAACCCCCTTATGCGAAAGCTTTCGCCAGTGTCGAAGCAAGGCCAAGCCAGCAATGCTCAGCCCATCAGCCAACGCAGCTCTTCCAGAAGGACGGGCACATCGATTTGGACAACTTGCCAGACGATGGCATCATCAATCCCAAAGTAGTCATGAACAATCCGGTTTCGCATACCGGCGATGCGATGCCACGGGATTTGTGTATGTTGTTGCCGGAATTCCTCAGGTAATCGTCGAACAGCCTCCCCCACAATCTCAAGGTTTCTCACAACGGCATCGATCCGCATTGTATCGGCTTGAAAAGCGGCGAAATCACAGTCCTCTGTATAACGGAGCACGCGCTCAAGGGCGAGTTGCATATCGCGGATAAGCACGGAAGGGTCGCGCTTAGACATAGCGCAGGTCGCTTTCTATCGCTTCCATCATGTGCGGCTGCACCGCTCTCGATGAGATGAGATCGACCTTGCGTTGCAAATGCGCCTCCAACTCGTCCGCGAGGTCGACCATGCGCAACCCAATCGATGGATCCACCTCAACCAGAACATCCACGTCACTGCGAGCAGTGGCATCACCCCTCGCCATCGACCCGAACAAAGCCATCTGGCGAAGCGGATAGCGCGCTTGCAACTTTGGGTAGATCGCCCTAAGCTCTGCATATATTGCACCCGGCTCAACCCTCTTGTCCATATCAACATAGTAATCCTGCGGGCGGCCTGGTCAAGGAGTTCTGCGTCATGTTGAAGCGAGTCAGGAGCACCGAGGCGCTGCGCATGAATCCTGCGGTGTCACCCTGATGCAACGTGGTTATTTATATTTTGTGTTGGCGCTGGCGGCTCTGGTGGCCGGGGTGTTTGTGCCGTGGCTGTGGCTTAAGCTGCTTCTGTTTTGGCTGGCGGTGGCGAGCGCTTACTTCGGGGTGGGCTATGTGACGGGTTATGGCGAGATTTTGCTGAAATCGCGGCGCGGGCGGGTGCCGTTGCCGATCAAAATCGTGATCGGCCCAGTGCTGCTGGGCGCGACCCTCTACAACTGGTATTGGCGCAACCGCGACCCCAACCCGCCCATCCAGAAGGTGCGCGAGGGGCTTTATCTCGGGCGACGGCTCTTCTCGACCGACAAACCCCTGCTCGAAGAATACGACATCGGCGCCATTCTCGACGTGACGGTCGAATTCGATGCGCTTGGCTCGAAGATTCTGGCCGACCAGATCAACTATTACAACATCCCCATCTTCGACCGCGCCAAACCCCGCCTGAGCCAACTCAACAAGGCGGTGCACTGGATCGAGCAGCAGCGCAAGGAAGGCCGCAACGTCATCATCCACTGCGCGTTGGGACAGGGGCGCTCGGTCTCGGTGCTGCTGGCCTATCTCTGCGTGCTGGAGCCGCAGCGCGGGCTACAGGATCTGCTGAAGTCGGTGCAGGAGATTCGTGGCAGCGCCGAGCCTAACGCCCACCAACTGCGCATGGTTGAGCGCTTTCGCGAGATGGATATGGCCAAGCAGCAGCTGCGCGCGGTGCTCATTTTCAACCCTGCGGCAGGGCAGAGTGATTCCGAGCAGGATCTGCGTGCCATCCGCGAGGCGCTGGAGCCTTTCCTCGATCTCGAGGTGCGCCAGACCCAGCCCGAGCACTCCGACCGCAAGTTGGCGCATGAGGCGGTGGACTCCGGTGCCGACCTCGTGATCGCGGCGGGCGGCGACGGCACGATTTCTGCCGTGGCCTACGCGCTGGGCGGCACGGGCGTGCCGATGGGGATTATTCCACGCGGCACGGTCAACGCGCTGTCGAAGTCGCTCTTTGGAATGGGCGAAGGCTGGAATACGATCGAGCGCTGCTGCGAGCGTATCCTCAGCGGCTTCACGCGCGAAATCGACCTCGCCGAGGCGGGCGATCAGTGCATGGTGCTGCTGGGCGGCATCGGGATGGAGGCCGGACTGGTCGAGCGCGCCGACCGGGCGAACAAGGATCAATGGGGCGCGCTTGCCTATTTAATGGGCGGTTGGGAATCGCTGACCGAGCTGCCACTGATGGACGTGACCCTGACGGTCGATGGTGAGACGCATCGCTTTCGGGCGGGCTCGGTGGTGGTGGCCAACGCCGCGCCGCTGACCTCCGTGCTGGCGCAGGGCGCGGGCGCTCCCGATCCTGCGGACGGGCTGCTCGATGTCACTGCCATCGTTGATGTGGCCGACCGCGCCGAGGCGGTGCGCCTGATGGCCGACCTCTTTGCGCGCGGGCTGGGCGTGGCGGGCGACCTCTCGGACGATGCCCCAGCGCAGCAAGATAAAGATGGGGAATCGGAAAAGATTCGCCACTACCGAGGTCGGGAAATTCGTCTGGAACCCGACCCACCTGAGCGCCTCGTGGTCGACGGCGAGCGCGCGGGCGAGACGCCTGTCACCTTCCGCACCTGCCCCAAGGCTCTAAAGATCATCGTCGACGAACCCGAACCCCAGCCCGATCCCAACGTTTGAAAACAGAGCCGCCACAATCTCAGACGAACACCAGACTAAGGCGCGTGCTGGGTGTGTTGTATTTGAGGGCGACCCGCTCGATGTAGTCGACCGCCTCATGGTAGCGCTGCTCGACTTTTTGCGTCCAGTAGCGACCCGGCGGGCAGAGGGCTTCGCGCAGACCGGTCACCAGCAGGAGCGACTCAGGGAAGCCGGCCAATTGCCGCAGCTCGCGCAGCAGACGGGCGCGGATGAAGAGGGGGTCGTAGCGGTCGCCGCGCAGATTCCAGTGTCGAAAGCCCCAGCCTTCCGAGCCGGGGCGGGTGAGCCGCAGAAGATCTTCGATCGTGCGGTCGTAAAGTTCGGGCGGGGTCTCCTGCCGCCCCTGATCGCGCTCGGAGCGTAAGAAATCAATCGCCGCCTGCACCTCGGCTGTCTGCCGACGATCCGCCCCCGCCGCCACCACCAGCAGGCCAGAGGCGCTCTTCAATTTGAGCAGAAGGTCGGTCTTCATATTGAGCTTCAGTCGACTATACCCCATCCGCACTTAAAAAAACCAGCTTAAAACCCTAAATGGGCGTGCATTGCGGCAATAAGCGTGCTAAGCCGGAATCATAACCCTATGCGCTCTCTCGATTTCGATTTTCAGGGGCAGAAGCCCGTCCGCACATTTTTTAAAGTCCTGCATATCAGCGGAGGGCAGCAAGTGGGCATCTGGATTCTCACGGCTTTGAAAATGCTGCCGATCCTGCTGGCACCGCTGCTGCTGGAGCGGATCATCGGGGTGGCGAAGAATCCCCAACCCGGCGACCTCGCCACGGTGGCCTGGATGTTCGGTGTTTTTGGCTTTGTAATCCTCGCCAATATCCCGTTACACATGGGCTTTACCCACATCGCCAGCGGCATCGTGCGAAATACCGAGCGCAACATGCGCGTGCAGTTGGTGCGGCGCCTGCAACACCTGTCGATGACCTTCCACGGCAATCGCGAGAGCGGGCGCTTGCAGTCCAAAGTGCTGCGCGATGTCGAGGAGATTGTGCGTCTGGGCGAGTTGGTGATCCACCATTACACCTCGACGCTCATCAGCCTGGTTTGGAGTGTGGGCGTGGCGCTGATATCAGACTGGAAGGTGGGGCTGGCTTTTCTCGTGATCGGGCCGCTCGGTGCGGTGGTGATTCAGAGCTTCCGCAACATTATGGAGCGCCGCGCGAACGACTTCCGCAAGCGGATGGAATCGGTCTCGCAGCGGGTCAGCGAGATGATTGACCTCGTGCCGGTGACGCGCGCCCACGGGGTGGAGCAGGTCGAGATGAGCCAGGTGCAGACGCGCCTCGATGAGCTGCACGGAGCGGGGCGGCGGCTCGACTGGGTGAACAATTTCTTCGGAGCGGCGGCCTTTGTCGTGCTCTGGCTGGCGATTGTCGCCGTGCTGTTTTTTGCCACGTGGATGGTGCTGCAGGGCTGGATGGAGGTCGAAAAGATCGCGCTCTATTATACGCTCTTTTTCATGTTCATCGGGACGATTTTGACCCTGACTTCGCAGATCCCGCAGATCAACAAGACCTTCGAGGCGGTGCGCTCGCTGGGCGAAGTGCTGGAGCACCCCGACTTAGAAGTCAACGAGGGCAAGCGCCCGGTCGACGAAGTGCAGGGCGAGATCGAGTTTCGCGACATCACCTTTACCTACCCCGGTGCCGGGCGCCCGGCGCTGCGCGACTTTCAGTTCCACGCCAAACCCGGCGACTGCGTGGCGGTGGTCGGCGAATCCGGCTCCGGCAAGAGCACGCTCATGCAGCTGCTGATCGGTTTTCTGCGTCCGGACGTGGGCGAAATTTACCTCGACGGCGCGCCCATGAGCGAGCTGGACATGCGCACCTACCGCCGCCAGCTCGCGATGGTGCCCCAGCAGACCATTCTCTTCTCGGGCACCCTGCGCGACAACATCACCTACGGCTTGCAGCACTACAGCGACGCCCAGATCGCGGCGGCAGTCGAGGCGGCGCGGCTCGGCGGGGTGGTGGCCGAGCTGTCCGAGGGGCTGGACACCAAGGTGGGCGAGAACGGTGCCAAGCTCTCCGGCGGGCAGCGTCAGCGGGTGGCCATCGCCCGCGCCATTATCCGTGACCCGCGCGTGATCGTGCTCGACGAGGCGACCAGCGCCCTCGACGTGGTCTCGGAGAAGGAAG
>CAYQTM010000153.1:0-5117 GCA_964420355.1 uncultured Opitutales bacterium | reverse complement strand
CCCGGCGCAACCTCGGCCATTCGCACCGATTTGCGCGTGATGTTCCCATCGACCAGAAAATTCTGCCCCAACTGTTGCCGCGGACGGTGCCCCAGCTCGCGCAGACATTCCAGCGTGCTCGTTCGATTCAATACCTCCAGCATCCTGCCTTTCAAAAGTGCTCACCCGTAGCACGCCCAGAGTGCTTCCATCGCGGGAACCTTCTCGCGGTAGGGCAGAGTCAACATTGCGCCAAGGGCACTCATTTGGGCAGCTTTTATATCACCGCAGCTTAGGCGCTCTGCCGAGCCTTTCAACACATTTCACTTTCTCGCATCGCAGGCTTGGGCGCTAAAAAAAGATGCCGGGCGTGAACCCAGCATCGGCAAATCGAGCTTTTGGGTGGCTCAGTATTTGACGCTGCAACCGTAGGGCTTGGTCTGGGCGGTTTCGATGCCCTTGCCGGCCTTGGCGTCATTCAGCACAACCGACACGTAGTTGGTCGGCGCTTCCTTGCGACCCCGTGGGTCGTCGTCGAAGGCACCTTGATAGAGCAGGGTGCCGTCGGGCGCGATGACATACATGTGCGGGGTGGTTTGTGCGCCGTAGGTTTGGCCGACCTCGCCCGACTCATCCATCAGGACGGCGGTGGGGGCGGCCTCGTAGCTGGCGGTCAGCGCGTTGGCCTCTTCAGGCGTCTTGTAGTTTGCGTGGTCGGGGTTGGTCGAGTTGATCGACAGCCAGACCACGCCTTTTTCGGTGAAATCCTTCTGCATGGCGGGCATTGCGCCCGACTTGTAGTGGCGCACGACAAAGGGGCAGTCGTGGTTCAGCCATTCGAGCACGACAAATTTGCCCTCGAAGTCGCTCAGGCTATGGGTCTGCCCCTCGGTATCGGTCAGGGTGAAATCGGGAGCCTTTTCGCCAGACTGGACTTCCGCGAAGGCGATGGCGCTCAGGCTGAGCGCGATCAAGGTAAGTATGCTCTTGCGTATCATGACTGCTTCTGGGTTATTGGATGAATTAGCGGCAATAATACCGCTCTCTCAACAGATACGCATTGCGCCGTTCGTCAAGCCACACAACGGTAATTTCATCAGACCAGCGGCGAATGGATTGCGCCAGCCCCCAAATGGGGCACCCAATGGCAGCACGGGGCAACGCCCCGGAACCAGAAACCCCCGACTGCATATTTATAACTGAGGAATAACTTTGCGGGAGCGCGGGTTTGTTGTAGGGTAGGGGACGTCGACCCGAAGCGTTAACCCCTTTTGGCATGTTAAAACCGGTTTCTAAACGACAATTACAGCGAATTCGTGAGCGCCTCGGGCGCTTGTATGGTGAGGATGAGGCCGAGCTGCTGGCCGAGCGCCTCTGGAGCATGGTCGGGCGCTACGGCGTCGGGTTGGATCCCAAGTCGCCCGAGCAGCTCTGGGACGAGACGGACGCGGTGCTGATTACCTATGGCGACAGCCTGCTGGAAGAGGAGCGCGCGCCGCTGAGCACCCTGCGTGATTTTTCGCGCACGCACTTCAAAGGGGCGCTTTCGACCATCCATATTTTGCCGTTTTACCCCTGGTCGTCCGATGATGGGTTTTCGGTGATTGATTACCGGAAGGTCGATCCGGCGGTGGGCACTTGGGACGATGTCGAGGCGCTGGGCGATGGCTTCAAGCTGATGTTCGATCTGGTGCTCAACCACTGCTCCAGCAAGAGTCCGTGGTTCAAGGACTTCGAGCAGGGGATTGACCCCGCGCGGCGCTATTTCATAACCGAGAACCCCGATACCGACCTCTCGGCTGTGGTGCGCCCGCGCACTTCGCCGCTGCTGACCAAGACCAAGACGCGCGACGGCGTGCGCCATGTCTGGACGACCTTCAGCGCCGATCAGGTCGATCTCAACTGGGCGAATCCGGATGTGCTCTTCGAGTTCCTCGACATTCTCTTCTATTATATCGCCAAGGGCGCGCAGAGCATCCGGCTCGACGCCGTGGCCTTCCTCTGGAAGAAGGTTGGCACTGACTGTATCCACCTGCCCGAGACCCATGAGATGGTGCGCCTGCTGCGCGACACGGTCGAGTTGGTGGCACCGCATGTGGTGCTGATTACCGAGACCAATGTGCCGCAGCCCGAGAACCTGAGCTACTTTGGCGATGGCGACGAGGCGCACATGGTTTACAACTTCAGCCTGCCGCCCCTGCTGCTGCACGCCCTGCTGACCAACGACGCCACCTTCCTGCACAAGTGGGCGAGCGAGCTGCCAGATCCGGGGTCGGGGCGCACCTATTTTAATTTTACCGCCAGCCACGATGGCGTGGGCGTGCGCCCGCTGACCGGCCTGCTGCCGGATGGCACGCTGGAGTGGGTGGTCGAGCGCGTGAAAGAGCGGGGCGGGCGGGTCAGCTACCGCACCCAGTCTGACGGGTCGCAGACCCCTTACGAGCTGAACATTACCTACGTCGACGCCCTGCGCGACCTCGATCAGCCGGAGCGCAGCGTGCCGCGTTTTCTGCTTTCGCAGACCATCGCCATGTCGCTGCGCGGGATGCCGGCGCTGTATATTCACAGCCTGCTGGGGACGGAGAATTATCAACAGGGGGTCGAGGAGAGCGGCCACAACCGCAGCATCAACCGCCGCAAGTGGGAGATCGGCGCACTCAACGAGCAACTGCGCGACCCCGAGAGTCGGCAGAGCACCATCTTCAACGCCCTGCTCAAGCTGCTGCGCCGCCGCCGCAACCACCCGGCCTTCCACCCGGACGGCGCGATGGAGGTGCACGACTTTGGCAAACCGCTCTTCGGCTTCACCCGCACCGCTCCCGATGGCAGCCAGAAAATCCTCTGCCTCTTCAACATGACGGGCGACAAGCAGCCCATACCCAAGCTGCCAGGCGTCGACCGAGGTGCCAGCAGCCTCCGCGAGCTGATCACTGGCCGCAGCCTCAACCCACAGCGCAACGGTGGCAAAACCCTCGACGCCTATCAGGCGCTCTGGCTGGAGATCGGCTAGTTTTAAAGTATCTGTAAAACACTCGGATGCCGAGGAATACAGTTTTCCTTACCTGAGCCGTAGTCTATAGTAATACTGAAGCGCAACTTCGGCTAGTTATTGTGGAGCAACCCGGGAAGGACGATATATACAAGACGCAGGATTCGTCAGCGGAGCCCGAGCAGGATTCCGCCGATCCATTGCGTGAGCAGGCTGTCGACCTGAGCGAGGAGGAGGAAGCGCTGGGCGAGGTGGAGCTGCCCGACTGGGCGAAGCCAGGTGCCGTGCCGACTGGCGAGGATGACGAGGTGACTGCGGCGTCGGAAGCGGATTTTTCCGAGGAAGTGGATTTCCCCGAGGATGCGGGGGAGTTCATGATGGGCGGCATCGAGCACGCCGAGGGCGACCCGCCGCTGGAGCCGGGCAACAGTGTGCCGCCGTTTCCCGTGCCAGTCGCCGAGCCTGTGGATGCGGCGGAGGCGGCCTCCGAGGATTCCTATGGCGACGAAGACATGGGCGAGATCAACTTTGGCGAGGCGCTCAATATCGGGGACGACGGGAATCTTCTGGATGGGCTGGGCGATTCAGCTTTTGACGAGGGCGGGCGCTCGGATGCCTATCTACTGGATGCCGAGAAGCTGCTCCAAGAGCAGGCGCAGAAGATCACCGAGCTGAACACCGAGCTGGAGCAGAAGGCCGAAGATCTGGAAAGCCTCAAACGCTCGCTAGAAGAGCGCGAGGCGCGGGTGGCTGACCGCGAGCGCACGCTGAAGGAGCGCGAGAGCCAGAGTCCCTTTTTGCGGCGCCTGCCGCTCAAGCCAGACTTCCCCAAGACGCTGGAAGCCATGCTGGGCACCTGGAGCGCGGATACGGCGCTGAACTTTTCCGAGGGCGCGCCGCAGTATTGGTTCAAGGAGATTTCGGAGGCGCTGGCCTATAATCTGGAGCGCCTGCAGGCTCTGATGATCCTCGACGGGCTGCAAAAAGGGCAGCGGGCGCTGAAAAATGAGCCTTTTTCGATGGAAGATTTGGTCTCGGGGCTGCGCCTGCACCTGCAACGCCTGGCCGGAGACGACGGCTGCGAGCTGATCGCCCGGATGAAGAAAAGCGTGCCCGAGCGGCTCAAAGGCGACCGCGAGCTGGTGCACCACGTCCTCTGCTTCATCATCGACAACCTGGTCAAGCAGCGCCGCCTGCGCCTGCTGCATCTCAGCATCGCACCCGACGAGATGGAGCGCAGCAACGATCAGATGGTGCAGTTGATCTTCTCCTTCAACGACTTTGAGCACGCCGAGGGTGAGCGCCACAACCTGCGCGAAGATTCGGAAAACCCGGAATCCTCCCTGCGTCTGCCTGGCGACCCCCTGCCGCGTCCGGTTGGCCTCGCCCTGGCCGACCGCCTCGGTGCCCTTGCCGGCGGCTACCTCTGGATCGAAGAAGAAATGGGCACCGGCACTTCCCTCTGCGTCACGCTCCCCTTCGACCTCCCGACCGAGCCGCGCATCGAGTAGCCGTCGCTACTGGTTGCGCTTGTCGAAGGCGGCGTCGAAGGCGAGGCTATTGCTCGGGAAATCGACCGTGCGCACAAAGCTGGCGGCCTCGGTCGCGCCGTGGAAGCGATCCATCCTAATGTCTTCCCACTCGACCGAGAGCGGCCCGGCATAGCCGATGTCGTTGAGCGCTACGATGATCTCCTCGAAATTGATGTCGCCGTGACCCAGTGAGCGGAAGTCCCAGAAGCGCCGCGCGTCGCCGAAATCGGTGTGCCCGCCAAAGACGCCCACCGAGCCGTCGCCGTGCTCCCACCAGACGTCCTTCATGTGGACGTGGTAGATGCGGCTGGCAAAGCGGCGGATGAAGGCCACGTAATCGACCCCCTGATAGCCGAGGTGGCTGGGGTCGTAATTGAAGCCGAAGCGCCGGTGATCGCCTACCGCCGTCAGGGCGCGCTCGGCAGAGGCGGTGTCGAAGGCGATCTCGGTCGGGTGCACTTCGAGCGCGAAGTTGACGTCGACCTCCTCGAACACATCGAGAATGGGCTTCCAGCGCGCGGCAAAATCGGCGAAACCCTTCTCCAGATACTTCTGGCTGGTCGGCGGAAAGGCGTAGAGCGCGTGCCAGATGGAGGAACCGGTGAAGCCGTTGACGA
>CAYQTM010000152.1:585-5137 GCA_964420355.1 uncultured Opitutales bacterium | reverse complement strand
CTGGGATCAAAAACACGCAGCCTGAACAGTTTTGGAAAAAATTTGTCCTGCACCCCGCCCTTGATTTTCTCGAAAAACGAAGTTGCTTTTCCTTGTCAGGGAGCTAGGATGCTCGTTTTTCTTTTTAAGACCATGCCAAGAATACCCGTCACCATCGAATGCACCGAGGCTCGCGAGCAGGGCAAGCCGCCTTCCCGTTACATTACGGACAAGAACCCCAAGCTCACGACGGGGCGCCTTGAGAAGAAGAAGTATAACCCCTTCTTGCGCAAGCACACCCTGCATCGCGAGATCAAGAAGCGCTAAACCGCGAATCTCGAAGCGTTTAGGGGCGTTGTCTGCCGCCGCTCTGCGGCTGTATTTCTGGGGAGATGGGTTGTTGCAGTGGGCTTACGCGCCACGGCTAAAATCTGCTTCCGCTCTGCGGCTAGACCAAGGTCTTCTTGCGTTTATGGGAATGGGTTGAAAATCTGCACTTGACCTCAATAGTGCAGTGGCTCCGCAGCCTGCATAAATACGTCTGCTGTAAGGAATTGTGAGATATGTCACTCCGACTGCATAATTGCGGCTCAGGCTTGTGGGTGGAAGACGTAGCCGACCCCGCGGACGGTGACGATGTGGCCGCGCTCTTTGCCGAGGTGGCGGCGGAGGGCGAGGACGTGGACGTCGATGTTGCGGCGGGCGGTGGGGTTTGAGGCGTTGGCGTCGTTGCGGAGAATTTTAGCGAGCTGATCGCGGGTAAAGCTGCGTCCGGGTCGCCGGGCGAGCGCTTCCAGTATGCAGTATTCGGAATTGGTGAGCGGCAGTTCGCGCCCTTCGAGTGAGATGATGCGCTTGCGCGGATTGATGAGCAGCGAGCCGGAGGAGATCAGCAGATCTTCCGGATCGGTGCTGACCTCGGCGGCGCGGCGGCGGAGCAGGGTTTTGGTTCGCATGACAGCTTCGCGCATGGAAAAGGGTTTGCGGATGTATTCGTCCGCACCGCGGTGAAAGCAGTTGATGACGCTCTCCTCAGTGCTGTCGGGCGAGAGCACCATCAGGCGGGGTGCCCGCTCGCCAGCGCTTTGCTTGATGCGCTCGCAGAAGGTCGTGCAGCGCTCGACCTCGTGGTCGGTGTCGAGGACAATCAGATGCGGGCGAAAGGTGTCGATGGTCTCCAGAATGCGGCGCTCGTTGCGGCTGCGCCGGACTTGGTAGTGCTCTTGCGCGAGAGTGCACTCCAGCGCTTCTGCGCCATTTTTACCTTGCTCGAAGATTAAAATACGCCCCGTTTCCATGTGCGGTATTTTAGCAGATGCCGGCTCCCCAAAAATAAGGATTGGGTGACATATTCGGCGCGGATTTCATGCGTGTGTTTCCGAAACCATTTGCTTTGCTTCCTGGCGCTGACGGGATCGCCCAATCGAGGCTTCCAGATCGCGCGCCTCGGCTGTAAAGTGGCTGTAATCTGGGGCGAGCAGCGAACGAATCGCGCCGCCGGCGTCGGTGGTGTCGGAGTGGTAGAGGACGTATTCGGGGTCGTTCGGCGGACGATCCTCGCTGGGGTCGCGCAGGGCGCTTTCGAGCTTGCCCATGCAGATGGCCTTGGTTTCGTTCTGGCCAAAGCAGAGTCCGTAGCCGACCGCATATTGCGGAGCCGATTTTTTGCCACCGCTGCTGCCGCGTCCGACCATCTCGCACTCGGTGACGTGGATGCGCCCGATGCAGCGCTTGCGCCCGCGCCGGTCAGTGACCTGCACTCGCGGGGTGCCGTAGCGCAGCTCGCCGATGGTGCCGTGGCCGCCGCCGTAGCCGCGCTGGCTGGCGTAACCCAGCGCCATCAGCGCGCCGGTTTCGGCACGGCTGAGCATTTGCAGCGCCGCCGCGCGCGATTGCGGGAAGCGCACGGGCTCGCGGCTGGCATCGTAAACCGGATCGCGCCCGTGAACCTCGGGGTTGTAGGGCTGCATAAGCTCTTGCTCGCGCATGACGTCGATCACGCGCCGAAAGGTGTAAATGTCGGCTTCCGGCTCGGCCGCCATGCCGGCCAGCAGCTCGGTGCGCATGTCCTCGGCTGCCGCGTCATTTTCGTAGGCGATCCGGCTTTCGAGCAGGCGCTGGGTGTAGTCGCGGGTCGGCCCGAGCACCTGACCGCCGGGGATTTCGCGAAAAGAGGAGGAGATGCGGCGCTCCAGCAGCATATTGGTGGTGTCGAGCACCGCGCTCTCGTAACGGCGCTCCAGCAGGGCGCGGTGGCTGCGCAGGATTTCGGCTGCCTCGATGGCGTCGCCCTCGGTCTGCTTGAGCGCGATGGCGGCCAGCTCGGGCGCGTAGAGGCCGGACTCGCTGAGGACGCGATCCACCAGCAGGCGCATCTGCCCGAGCATCTGCTCGAGCTCCACTGGCGAGGTGCCCTCGCGCAGGCGGTAGAATTCAGCCAGCTCTGCGGTTTGCTCAAGGGTTGCGCTTGTCTTTTCGGAGGCTTGCATACGGGCAATTTCGCAAGTCTTTGTTAATAGAAGATAAAGGCGTCAGCCCGGCGCATAATTCCTCGGCGAAATGCGCTTCCCGGGCGCGAACAACGTTACGTTTTGATAAAGATAACGACATTTTGTTATAAGAATGTTGCAATCGGCAGATTGTCATCTGGGCGCAAGCCGTAAAAGATGCTTATATGCCGACTCAGAAAAAGAAATTGGTCATCGTGGAAGACGAGGTCGATATTCTGGAAGCCCTCCAGTATAGTTTTGAGTCGGAGGGCTACGAGGTGCATCTGGCTGAGACCGGCATTCAAGGTCTGGATTTGGTGCGGCGGGTGTTGCCGGATCTGGTGCTGCTGGATTTGATGCTGCCCGAGATGGACGGCATCCGCGTGTGCGAGCACATCCGCGAGACCCCGCACACGCAGAACATCCCCATCATCATGCTGACCGCCTGCGACGAGCACTCACGGTTGCTGGAGGCGCTGAGCAAGGGCGCGGACGACTATGTGATGAAGCCCTATTCACCCCGCGAGTTACAGGCGCGGGCGCGGGCGGTGAGCCAGCGGGGCAATCTGATCACCCACGCCGACGGCCTGATCGAGCAGGGTGGGCTGCGCCTGAACCGCGATGAGTGCGCTGTGTGGCTGGATGGCGAGGCGGTGAGCCTGACCCGGACGGAGTTCAAGCTGCCCTACTTCCTGGCTTCGCATCCCGGCGAGGCCTTCACCCGCGATGTCTTGCTCGATAAAATCTTTGGCGAAAGCGCCTACGTAATCGACTGCAACATCGATGTCCACATCCGCGCGATTCGCAAAAAGCTCAATAGCCCGGATTATGTAAAGACGATTCGCGGCTACGGCTACCGCTTCGATGCACCGAAGCCCTGCGAGCAAAAAGTGAGGTAATTCGGCAAGCGTGTGAGGCTTTTTAGGAGAAAATTGGGTTCTTCATATTGCCTTAACAGTCGGCTGGCAAAGTTGGGGCTTCGATGGAATACGATCCTGATTACATCCTGTGCCAGTGCGAGCTGGAGATCCTGAAGGCCGAAGTTGAGCGGCTGGAGGCGCGCCATCCCGTGAAGGTGACGCGTGAGCCCTTTGTCTGCCTGACCATGGTGCGGGCGGAGGATTCGCTGGAGCATCAGGAGTTTTATTTGGGCGAGGCGCTGACCACCGAGTGCGAGGTGGAGATCAATGGCGTGCCGGGTTATGGGCTGTGCCTCGGCGAGGAGCCGGTGCGCGGCTATTGTATCGCGGTGTTCGACGCGCTGCTGCATGGCAGCGACACGCCCGACGAGGAGGCCAGCCGCTTTATCGAAGTGCAGCGCGAGCAGGTCGCGCAGCAGGAGCGCCAGGAATTTGCCCGCACCCTGAGCACGCGGGTGGACTTCAAACTGATGGAAGAAGATTAAAACGGCCTCACTTTGACCTTTAAACTCTACTTTGACCTTTGAACTTTGACCTTTGAACTCACCAATGGCTCGCGAAACCACATACGACGAAGTCTTTGACGCCCAGCAGCACTTCCGCACCATCTTCGACGCCATGGCGCGTCCGGGGAAGGTCAACCCGCTGGAGGCGGTGGCCATCAGCCCGCCCGAGGGCTTTTCGCGCGGTGCCACGCTGATCGCCTTTGCGCTGCTCAACAGCGATGTCACTTATCATCTGGCGCAAGACTGCGCCGAGATCGAGTTCTACCTGCGCGGCAATACCGGGGTGCGCCCGTCCGCCGCCGATCAGGCCGATTTCATCTTCGGCAGCCCCGCCACCACTCAGGCGCTGATCGAGCGCGCCAAGGAAGGCGATCCGATGTATCCCGAGACCTCGGCCAGCTTTGTCATCACGGTCGAGCAGCTCGGCAACGCGCCCTTCGAGGGCAGCCTGAGCCTCAAGTTGGAAGGCCCAGGCATCGACGGCGAGAAGCTACTTTGTGTTGCGGGGCTGAGTCCGGCCTGGGTACACGAGTTGAAGGTGAAGAACAGCGAGTTCCCGCTCGGCGTCGACATCCTCTTCACTGCCGATCACCCCGAGGCATCGGTTGTGGCATGCCTCCCGCGCACCTCGAAAATTTCCATTGCCTAACCCTCAAGC
>CAYQTM010000152.1:0-575 GCA_964420355.1 uncultured Opitutales bacterium | reverse complement strand
GGCGATGAAAGGCGGCGGGACCGCCATCCGGAATGCCCAGCGGCTGGTCGAGTGTTATCGGCTGCGCAGCAAGACCACGCCCTTGCAGGTCGAGCAGATCCGCACCCAGTTCCGCAAGGCGATTGACAAGATCATGGGCGAGGGCTCGCTCTATGCGCCCGAGCACGCGGCGCTGGCGCTCAAGCAGGTCGAGGGCGACCTCTTCGAGGGGGCGTTTATTCTGCGCGCCTTCCGCGCAACGCTCAACCGCTCTTATTATTCCGAAGTGCTCGACACCGATGCGATGCAGGTCGAGCGCCGCGTGTCCTCGGCCTTTCGTGACATCCCCGGCGGGCAGTTGCTCGGGCCGCCCCGCGATTATGTCCACCGCCTGCTGAATACCGGTCTGGTCAAGGAATCGCTGGGATCGACCGAGACCTTTCTCAAAGCGTTTGAGAGCAAGGATTTTCCGAGTGGCGACCCCACGACTTTCCCGCGACTGATCCGCATCCTCGAAACGCGCGGCCACCTTCTCCCCCCGCCCGCACAGAAATATCCCCGCGCCTTCCATGTCCTCCGCCACGCCGTTAAACTCC
>CAYQTM010000151.1:0-5146 GCA_964420355.1 uncultured Opitutales bacterium | reverse complement strand
GACTGACTGGCTTGGGTCGAAGTGGTGGAATCTCACGCAGAGAGTCGGAGAGGCGAGGTTCTTATTGTCTCACGCAAAGACGCGAAGACGCAAAGTTTGGGAAGGCATTTTTTAGACCCTCAAACAGGCCAAGACTTCAGCCCATTCTAAAGCGTGATTCGTGTAGATTAGTGAGATTCGTAGTTCTCCCTCTGTCGTTTTCGCTTATTGCTCGGCGAGCCAGCGCTCGGCTTCGATGGCGGCCTGACAGCCCATGCCGGCGGCGGTGATCGCCTGGCGATAGACGTGGTCGGAGCAGTCGCCGGCGATGAAGATGCCGGGCTTTTCGGTTTTCACCTGGCTGCCCGAGGCGGGGATCAGATAGCCCTCCTCGTCCTGCGGGAGAAAGTCCTTGGCAAAGCTGGTGTTCGGGATGTGGCCGATGGCGATGAAGAGTCCCTTGGCCGCCAGCTCGCTCGACTCGCCACTCTTGCGGTTTTCCAGCGCCACGCCGCGCATCATCCCCTGCTCGTCGGCCAACACCTTGGTCACCACCGAGTTCCAGATCACCTCGATCTTCTCATGCGCCAGCGCCCGCGCGGCCATGATCGGCGAGGCTCGGAAGGCCTCGCGCCGGTGAATCATGGTCACCTTCGAGGCAAAGCGGGTGAGAAAGAGCGCCTCCTCACAGGCACTGTCGCCGCCGCCGACCACCACCACGTCCATGTCGCGATAAAAAGCGCCGTCGCAGGTGGCGCAGGTGGTGACGCCCTTGCCGCCATACATCTCGCGCTCGCCGGGGATGTTGAGCAGGCGCGGGCTGGCACCGGTCGCGATGATGAGCGCGCGCGCCGCGTAGGTCTCGCCGGACTGCCCCTTCAGGCGCACGCCCTCGGTGGTGGTTTCCAGCCCCTCGATCAAGTCCTGCTTGAAGCGCGTGCCAAAGCGCGCCGACTGCTTGCGCAGGTTGTCCATCAGCATGAAGCCGTCGATCCCCTCGGGAAAGCCGGGGAAATTCTCGACCTCGCTGGTGGTGGTCAACTGACCGCCCGGCTGGCCGCCTTCGATTATCAGCGGCTCCAGATTCGCGCGCGCCGTGTAAATGGCGGCGGTCAGCCCCGCACATCCGGTTCCCAGTATAATCACATTTTCCATGGCGTCCCCTGTATTCAGCAAATTGAAACCACCAGAGAAACCCTTCCGCGCCCCGAGGTCAAGCCATGCGATGCATCCGGCGAGCGGGCGAGTGGAGCGGGCGGGCTTTTCTTATTGGCAGGCGCGCGTGGGCGGGCATGATGGCGAGATGGACGCTATTTTCGCGCTTTTTGAGGAGCGGTTCGGGAGCCAGCCCGAGGTGGCGGCGCGTGCGCCGGGGCGGATCGAGTTTTTGGGGAATCACACCGACTATAATGGCGGCGCGGTGTTGGGCGCGGCGGTGAATCGCGAGCTGCGGGTGGCCGTGGGGCGCAGCGCCGACCGCAGCATCGAGCTGGCGAGCGACTCGGGCAGCGTGGTGCGCCTGACGCTCGATGGGCGGCTGCCGCGCAGCGGTGGCGAGGTCTGGGCGAATTATCCGCTGGGCGTGCTCGATCAGTTGGTCAAACGCGGGATGTCGACGCCGCACGGGTTTCGCTTGCAGGTGACGAGCAACCTGCCCGCCGGTGCGGGGCTGAGCAGCAGCGCCGCCTTTGAGCTGGCCACGGGGCTGGCGCTCTCGGCGCTCTACGGGCACGAGATCGAGCGGCTGGAGCTGATCCGGCTGGCGCGGGCGGCGGAGAACGCGTTTGTCGGCGTGCCCTGCGGGATTCTGGATCAGGGGGTGAGCGGCTACGGGCGGCGCGATGGGCTGGTGGCGATCGACTGCCGCGATGAGACTTTTTCGACCGTGCCCTTGCCTGCGGGGACGCGCTTTTGGATTTTCAACACGAACAAGAAGCACGCGCTGGTCGACTCGCTCTACTCGGTGCGCAACCGCGAGTGCCAGGAGGCCGCGAGGCTGCTGCGTGCGACCGCCGAGGAGCCGCTGGCGCACTTGGAGCCGGTGGTGGTGGAGTCGCGGCAGCAGGCGCTGGGCGCTGAGAAGACGCGGCGGGCGCTGCATGTGACGCGCGAGCATCGGCGGGTGCGGGAAGCGCAGCGGCTCTTGGGGATGGGCGATCTGGAGGGGGTCGGCGGGCTGCTGCTGGCCTCGCACGAGAGCTCGCGGACGCTGTTTGAGAACAGTATTCCCGAGCTGGATTTTCTGGTCGAGGCGCTGGCCGGGCAGCCGGGCGTGCTGGGCGCGCGGCTGACTGGCGGCGGTTTTGGCGGCGCGGCGCTGGCCTGGGTGCGCGAGAGCTTTACCGAGGCGCAGGCACAGGCGGTGGCCGAGGCTTACGAGAAGCAGTTCAGCCTCAAGCCCGACGTGCTGGCCATTGAGCCCGCCGATGGTGCCGCCCTGCTGCCTGTCTGATTGGTCGCCGCGATGGATGCGCACTTGAGAGAGCTTTATCAAGAAGCGGTGCGGCAGCACGCGCGCGAGCCTCGGCATCGGGGTGCGCTGGCTGGGGCGACCCATCGCGGCGAGGCCACCAATCGCACTTGCGGCGACCACCTCGCGCTCGCTCTATATATAGAAGCGGGGCGCATCGGCGAGGCCGCCTTCGAGGGGCAAGGCTGCGCCATCGCCATCGCCGGAGCTTCGATGCTCTGCGGGCAGATTCAGGGGCAAACCACCGAAGCCGCCTGCGTCCTTAGCGAGCGGCTGGAGAGTGCGCTTTTCGATGCCTCACCCCCTGACGCCTCACTGAAAAGCGAGCTTGGCGAGCTGCAGGCGCTCCTCGGCACTCGCGAGGCACCCAGCCGACGCCATTGCGCCGCGCTGGCCGCCCGCGCACTGCGCTCGGCGCTCGACTCCAAAAGTTAGCTGCGCTTTTTCTTGCCGCCGCCGCCGTGGGCACCCTTGGTCTTGGCGCGGCGCTCGGCCTTCTTGTAGTCGGGTTCCTGAGCGGCGGGCTGGCCGGGCTTGCGTTTAGCGGGCTTGGCGGCGATTGGCGCTGGTTCGGGCTCGGTGTCCTGACGCTTGTTGGTGAGGTATTGCTGGAGGATGGTCACGCAGTTGGACATCGTCCAATAGAGGGTCAGGCCGGCGGCAAAGTTGTAGAGGAAGATCAGCATGATGGCCGGCATAAAGCGGAACATCTTCTGCACCATCTGCTGGGTCTCGTCGGCTGCCGGGTTCATCGGCATCATCCGCATCTGGAAATACATGGTCACGGCCATCGTCACCGGCAGGATGTTGATCGGGAAGCCGCCTATGGTTGCGATGGTGTCGGCTTGCGAGAGATCCTGCACCCAGAGGAAATCGGCGAAGCGCAGCTCGGAGGCGGTGCGCAGCATCCAGAAGAGGCCGAGGAAGATGGGGATCTGCATGAGCAGCGGCAGACAACCGGCGGCAGGGTTGACCCGGTGCTGCTTGAAGAGCGCCAGCGTCTCGCGCTGCATTTTCTGCGGATTGTCCTTATACTTCTCCCGCAGCTCTTTCATCGGCTCCTGAATCTTCGCCATCCGCTTCTGGTTCTTCGCGGCCTGGGCGGTGATCGGCCAGAGCACGGTGCGGATGATGAGGGTCATCAGGATGATCGACAGACCCCAGTTGGGAACAAACTGATGGATCAGCCGCATGAACTTGAGCAGGATGATCGCGATGGGTTCGAACACGCCGAATTGCATCAGTTTGGCCTGATTTTCGCCGAGGGTGCTGAGGCGGGTGTATTCCTTGGGGCCGACGTAGAAGTCGTTTGCGAGGACGAAGTTTTCGCCGGGCGCGATGGAGGGGAGGTCGAAGCCGACCGCACCCTGAATGCCTTGAAGCGGCCCGGTGGGCGTCTGGATCGTGAGCGGCTGGGCGAAGAGGCGGTCGCCATAGCTGGGGCCTTCCTCATCGTTGGCCGGGCTGAGCACGCCGACGAAGAACTGGTTTTTAACCGCCGCCCACTGGAAGGATGGCAGCTCCTGCTTGAGGAACTCCATCGGCGGGCGGGCACCGATCCCCATGAAGCCGCCGCTGCCGGTGAAGCGCGGGAGCTTGAAAAACTTGGTGCGCGCGCCGTCGTAATAGCCCGCGTTCAGATACATGACGTCGCCGCGCTGGCCGCTGCCCACCGGCATCGCCGCGCCGAGGTTCAGGTAGAGCCGCGCCGGGCTGAAGGCGGTTTCGCGCCCGTTGAGCAGCCGCGTTTTGTGCAGGATGTTATAGGGGTCGCGGTCGTAAATGGGCTCGCCGTCGATGCCCGTGCTGGGTTGGGGGACGACGTAAACGCGCTCGATAGTCAGGCCGTTGTCGGTCTGATAGCGAAAATTGACCTGCCCCTCGCTCACCCGCAGCACCTCAAAGGGCGGCGAAAAAGGACGCGGGATGCCGCCCTCGCGCTCCCAGGACAGCGCCAGCGCCGGGCGCGGAGCCTGCTCGTTAAAAGTATAAGGGTCGACCTCATTGTCCGGGCCGCTCTGGAGGAAGCGCACCTCGCGAATGGCGGCCTCGCGCGGATCGAAGGCCACGCGAATGTAATCATTCTCCAGAACGATGGACTCGGCGGCGTCGCTCGCGGTGGTCGCACCGGGCATCTCAGGGGTGGGCAGGGTCGACTCGGGCGCACGCTCGGGGATGGCGCTCAAGTCCTCCTCGACCTCCGGCACCTCGCTCGGAACCTCCGGCACCTCGACCGGCTCGCTCACCCGCTCGGGAATATCCGAGAGGGTCTCGCCAACCGCCTCGGCCTCGGGTGCTTCCGGCACCTCGACCGGAGCCCGTCGCGCCTGCTCCTCCTGATACTCTGCCATCTGCTGCGCACTCCAGATATAGGCTCCGAAGGCCAGAAACAGCAGGCTCACGCCAATCAATAAATTCTTTTTGTCCATACAGGGATTTCGGCTGCCTGAAGTCAGGCGGAAAATTTTATAGTCAAAGGTGCGTTGTACTAAAACATCGCATTTCTGTAGAGGTTTAGGTATTTATCTTGATAAATATGTAAAGGCATTCAGGAGTCCGAGCCGATCATCTGTACACCAAATCAGGCAAGCCCGAAGACGATTTTATTCGCCATATTTTGCCTTCCAATGCGCCATCGCTTTGTCCGCAATTTCGTCAGTGGTCATGCCCTCGAATAGCGTTCGCTGCCATTCTGTA
>CAYQTM010000150.1:0-5153 GCA_964420355.1 uncultured Opitutales bacterium | reverse complement strand
CCTTCACCACGGGATCAATCAGACCCTTTTTCACGAAAAGGATCGCCGTTGGGTAACCCTGAATCTGTTCACTGCCTCTCATACCAGATTTCAGAAATGGAGCACGGCACCACAGACGCGGTGCGGTTTTCTACGGAGCACGCGCCCGAAAGCGGCAGCATGACGGAGGTTTGAGGAAAGACGGTCGCCACCTGATGGCCGCTTTCGTCCAGAACGTAAAGACTGGTTGTCGGATCCTCGTTTGACACCACAAGCGCCTTGCGCTGCCAGAACCCCGTCGGCGGCACGCCGTCAAGATCGACAGTCTCATTTGCGGCCAACTCTCCCACGGAGCGCCCCGAGGCTTGCGTCGGCGCTTCCTGCACCAGCACGTTGCCGCGCGAGGGGATGAGGTTCAAACGTTCGTCCTGCACATCGCCCGTTCCGTAATAAAAGGCCACCGCGACGGGGAAATCGTGTGAGTGCCGAAAATGCAGTTGATCGAACCACTCACCGCCCGACATGACGAATGCGAACCCGAGGGAGCCGGGCAGCCAATGGTTGCCGCCGTCATAGCTCCACTGAAAATCGTGCGACGCCTCGACAAAGCGGATGCGCTGGCCAGCCACTCTTGCGGGCGCAATGACGTGGGGTTCGACCTCAAGCCGCTCATAGTCGATAACGGTGGCGTGTCCTGATGCGGTTGCGAAGTTCATTTTTGTTGATTGAAAACGTAAATAAGAGCGAGGCCGAAGACAGCGAGGGCGGGCAGGCCAAAGCGGATCAGGTCTTGCCCGACCGCTTGCGACTCGGGGCGGGTGGAATCGGTGATGCGGCCAATTGTGCCGGCTACCAGATCGTAAAGTTGTTCATTTCCCCAGCGGTCGGCATCCGCATCATCAGCCAGCGCTTTTCGCGTGAAGTCAAAGGCCATACGCTGGCCGTCGGTCATATTTGCCGCCGCCTCGATGCCATAATCGAACGCCGTCTGACTGACGCGCTCGAATGCCTGGGCGTTCCGACCCGAGATTTCGCGCTGGTTGTTCGAGAAGGTTTCAGCCGCTTGGCGCTGATTGTTCGAGTTATTGCGAGCGATGGAATTGACCATCGCAAAGGCACCGCCATCGGTGATATTCACGTTCTCCGAACCCTTTACCAACACCGCCCCGTTGTCCGCCACGGCGGTGGACTGGTCACGCTGATCGTAAACCTCAGTTTTGCTTTTATTGGAAGAGAAGAGACCCATCAGAGTTTGTTCAGGAGGATGACACCAAGCAAGCCGAGGGCGGCTAGCAGCATGACAGGCGGCAGGCCGCCGACACTAGGCGCGGTGAGCGATGCGGGGATGGCTGCACCGGCGGGCGAGGATGCGCTCATGCGATTGCCTTGACCCGTCTGGACATTGACTCGCGGGCCATCGCCGCGCCCCACATCGCTTTGCCCGCTATTGAGGGCGGCTGGGCCGCCGGAATCAGAGAACATCCCCTCGGTGGCTGTTCCTAAAAGAGCACCCCACATGATATCAATCCTTCAGGAGGGCGACGAGGGCGAGCGCACCAAGACCAGCCAGAGCGATCCAGACAACTTGTTGCTGGTTCAACTGGGTGATGCCCGGCACCATCGGTGGGGTTGGGTAGCCTGCCGCGCGTGGGTCGACAGCTTGTGTGCTGCCGACCGGATTGGGCGCTTTGGGCGCGATGTCTTGCGGGTTTAGCCGGTAGGGGCTGTCGACGCGCTCGGGCAGCATTTCATGCTCGATGCGCTCGCGTAGCGCACCGGTGAAAGTGCCCCGCACATCGTCCCACAGACCGCCGAGGGCTGCGCCGAATGGATTTCCTTGCTGGGACATGGTAATTGAGATAATCGGGTTAAGCGGGCGGGAGCATTGCAAGTTGCCGCTCGAAGTGCCCCCGCCCGTCCACTACATGGGGGAAAGCTTAGAGGCGCAGGCCAAACCACTCGATCCCGAGATCGAACGTGCCAGCGTTTGCCATTTGGAAGATCAGCCGGAAATCTTGGAAATCCTTCTGCTGTTCCCCAACTTGCCGTCGGAGCGCCAGCGTTTCTTCGCCGCCGATGATTTGCCGCAAATCGCTGATAAACGAGAAGGTATCCGCCAGCGGCTTGAAGCCTCGATGCTCCAAGTCGGCGTTCTGCTCTTCAAGCTCGCGCTCAAAAAACGTGACACCGTCGCCAACGATTTTCAGCATCTGCACGTCCGCCGAATAGGCGTGAATTCGGCGGATGCGCCCAAGACCCCGAGGGATGGTCGGCAGCTCGAAGCGCCCCGCCCCCGCATTGACCGGGATTTCCTGATAGCGCACGATTGGCCCCATCGGCTCGAACACGCGATCATACACCATTTCACCCGTCAGCACGGGGTTGGTGGCGCCGGCAGCAATGGAAATCTTGATTTGAAGTGTCGAGATGTCCTGCGTGCCCCATGCGAGATTCTCGGCCTCGCGGGGCAGCGCCATGCTCGGCTCCGCAAAATGGATCGTGATGATCCGATCGTTGGTGCCGTTGATGGCGTAGCGGTCGCCATTGATGCGGTTGAGGCCGTTGAGCCGTGCGCCGGAATAGGCACGCTGCACCTTGCCATTGGCCAGCACTTCGATCTTGTCGATCATGGCGGCGGCGCTGCCGTTGCCATCCTCCACAAGCTTGAAGCTCAGCGAATGGTATCGCCGGTCGACCGGCAGATCAAAGAAGGCGACTTTGCCCGCGCCGACATTCACTGGGCTGGGAAGAGGTTCTTTAGTAAGCATAACGGGTAAAGTTAGTTGCTGGTTGGATTGGAGGGTTTGCGCCGGGTCTTAGAGATCGACGATGCGGCGGACAGGGCGCAAGAATTCGATATGCTTGAGCGCGTAGAGAGTCCCAACCACAAGGAGGGGAGTCATAATCATGGGATTGGTTAATGCCTTGTTCATTTTCATATTGAGGGAGGGTTAATTGAAAGGATTCCACCATTGACCGCTTTCCCGCGCTTTCTCGTTCTCCGACTTGCGAGGCTTCGTCTTCACGCTTGCGCCTTCGATTTCGGCCGCTTTAGCGAGGTGGCGTTGCACAAAAAAGGCGACCAGCGCCCCAACGGCGGCGGTCACAATCGTTTGCTGCAACTGAGCACTGCTCATAAATTCACTAGTTAGGGGCAAAAAAAGAGCGAGCGCAAGTCAAATTTTGCTCATTTGAGCACTTTTTCCCGCCATTTTCTGATAGAAGTGATAGCGAGGGAGCTGGAATGCTTTCGCAAGCTCTTCATCTGCAAACTGATCCGCCCAATATCGGGAATCCGTTCGCGACACGATAAAAAGGAACAGGTTCGCGCAATTGTTACGAGTTGTCGGCGGTATCTGATCGAAGCGCTGGCCGATCAAAAAAGAAAAATGCCCATTGTGACGGCTGCGCGTGGTCACCCACTGCATCGGATCATTTCGTTCGCGGCTGAACACCGCGCCCGCTTCATCGACAAACAGGGCGCAGCACCTCGACCGCTTGGCCACGGCCAGAAAGCGCTCGGGGTCATCTGTGCGAAAGTCGCAATCCCAGCCGCCCTCTCCATTGGGGTCGAGAACCAGCGTGCCCATGCCTTTTTTCCGATAGGTCTGGCAAAGCCTTTTCGCGAGGAAAGACTTTCCGCTTTCCGTCGCGCCGATAATGAGAGAATGCGCCATTAGTCCCGCTCGGCTTCGTGGATGCTTTCCTGTACTTCCTCCGTGGCTGGCCTCTCCATCTCATCCGGCACGATCTTGCGGCCTTTTTTCCGGCGGAACCACTGCCGCACCCCGAGGGCGCGGCGCTCCAGCCAGCCGCGCAGCCCACCGATCTGGCGACGTGCTTGCTTGGATTTCGCAATCTCGGGGATGATGAGGCCGCCGGTTGCGACCGCCACGGCCAACCCCGGGGGCAAGTCGGAAACTCCCTTGATTTCCAGATACCGCTCCCACGCCTCGACCGCAGCACCCCGCCGGGCTTTGTATCCTTCATCGTTGGAGATACCGCCCGCAAGCATGTAAACGCCCGTTTCCATGGTCGAAACCACCATTTCAGCCGCGACGCGATACTCACTGATCGACGGGGCTTGCGGCTCTGGCTCGGGTTCATCAGCGACAAAGCTTTTCTGCTCATTCCCTTTGAAGTTGGGCGAACCTCGACCAGGAATCCGCGCAAAGGTGCCATCCTTTCGCAAAACAGGGTTCCCGTTCTCATCGCGACGATGCCGCGCGGGGTCAAAGGGATTCCCCTTTTCATCGCGCGGGGCGTCTGGCGGCGGGCTGCTCGATTCCGCCGATTCCCCCGCTCCGACAACCACATTGAGCGATGGTTCAGGGCGATCAATACTTCCAATGATTTCTTCTAGGGTGCTCATCTGAGCACCGAACAAAGCAGCAATCAATAAAAGCGGCAAGCGAAAAGCCAGCGATTTACGATACTTTTCCGCGATACTTCACAAAAGCCCCGACAAGCAAGCCAATCAGGACAAAAGCCAATCCAGCCCCAAAGCCCCCAGACTCCGCATCGGCACGCGACACCCACACCAGCCCAGCCCCGACCATCATCAAAAGAAAACTGACAGCCATCCTAAATCCCACAATGAGATGCCGCATTTGCGTTTCCTCATCCCCTTCGGAAAAGCTTTTCCCAATGGGGAACAAGCAGCCCAGCCCCAGAGCAATCATCGCAAAAAAGAAAGCCTGCGGGGCATCCTCTTCAAACCGGACATCGGCAAGAAGGAGAACCCCGCAGACCATCAACAGAAAGCCCGCGATAACTCGCGCCCATCTCAAGATTCTATCGTCCATTGGCGGATTCTTTATCCGCTTTCTGCATAAAATGGAAGTCAGAAACGTTAATTGTGTGTTTTTGATATTGATTCCCGCCATGCTCCCAGCGCTCCAACTGGAGATGCCCCTCCACCATGATCGGCATCCCTTTTCGGAAGTAATCGACAATGACGCGCGAGCGCTTTCCCCAGATGACGCATTCAATGAAGCACGTCTTCTCTTTCAACTCGCCATCTTCGCCGGTATAGCGGCGATTATTCGCGATCTGGAAGGTGGCGACGGGCTTCCCGCTATGAGTCATGCGGTCAACGGGGTCGCGCACGAGGTTTCCGGCAATGATAATAGTATTGGTATTCATGGATTTTCCGATTGACGATTAAAGGCTGG
>CAYQTM010000149.1:0-5195 GCA_964420355.1 uncultured Opitutales bacterium | reverse complement strand
GATGGCGATGCCGGTGGTGCCCGGGCGCAAGACCGAGGGCGAGAAGTTCCCGGGCGCCGAATACACCTACACCATCGAGGCGATGATGCAGGACAAGCGGGCGCTGCAATCGGGCACCTCGCACTTTATGGGGCAGAATTTTGCGCGGGCGCTGGGCATCAAGTTCCAGAGCGAGCAGGGGGTCGAGGAGCACGCCTGGACAACCTCCTGGGGCGTGTCGACGCGGCTGATCGGCGGGCTGATTATGACGCACAGCGACGACGACGGGCTGGTGCTGCCGCCGAGGCTTGCGCCCAAGCAGGTGGTGATTCTGCCGGTGGTGCCCAAGGAGGAGCAGCGCGCCGAGGTGATGGCCTACTGCGAGCAGCTCCAGCGTGAGCTGTCGGCGCAGACCTATGCGGGCGCGCCGGTGCGGGTGCAGCTCGATGCGCGCGACCTGCGCGGTGGCGAGAAGGTCTGGAGCTGGGTGAAGAAGGGCGTGCCGCTGCGTCTGGAAGTCGGGCCGCGCGACATCGCCAAGGACAGCGTCTTTGTCGGGCGACGCGACCGTGCGCCGCGCGAAAAAGAGGGGATCGGGCGGGCGGCCTTTGTCGGCGCGATTGCCGACACGCTGGCGGAGATTCAGCAAAATCTTTACGATCGTGCGTTGGCCTTTCGCGAGGCCAACACGCAAACGGTCGAGAGCGAGGCGGCACTCCGCGAGGTCTTCGCGGAAGGGCAGGGCGGTTTCGTCCGCGCCTTCTACGCCGAAGATCCAGCGGTGGAAGAGCGCCTCGGCGACCTCAAGGTCACCGCGCGCTGCATCCCCCTCGAAACCCTCGATCAGGAAGGCACCTGCATCTTCTCCGGCAAGCCCGGCAAGCTCACGGTCTTCGCCAAAGCTTATTAAACCGTTTTAGCCGAAACGCTCCATCAGTCACCGCCCTGTGCCAATCGTTCGTTGGGCTCCGGATGGTTCGAGGTGGACATTGATGGCAATCGCGCTATTTTTGCCGCTTCATGTTACAACTTTCGAACATTGGGTTGAGCTTTGGGAAGCGCCCCATCTTTAAGGAACTGAACTGCACGATCGGGGCACGCGACCGCATGGGGCTGGTCGGTGCGAATGGGGCGGGCAAGACCACCTTGCTGCGGCTGATCCTCGGGCAGCAGGAGCCGGACGAGGGGCGGGTCGAAAAACCCGACTACGTCACGCTGGGCTACCTGCCGCAGGATGGCATCGAGACCTCCGGCAAGTCGCTCTATCAGGAGGTCGAGCAGGCTTATGGCGACGTGCTGGAACTGCAAAAGAAGATCGCCGACGCCGAGGAGGAGATGCTCAGCATGGACACCTCCTCCGAGGCGTATTACGACCTGATCGACCAGATCGGTGCCTGGGAACAGCAACTCGACGATCGCGAGCCCCAGAAAATGCGCTCGCGCATCGAGCGGGTGCTCCACGGCCTGGGCTTCAGCGACAAGGATTTCGAGCGCGATACCGGCGAGTTTTCGGGCGGCTGGCAGATGCGCATCGCCCTCGCCAAGCTGCTCCTGCGCACGCCTTCGCTGCTGCTGCTCGACGAGCCGACCAACCACCTCGACATCGTCTCGCAAAACTGGCTGGAGCACTACCTGCAGGGCTATCAGGGCGCCATCATGGTGATTTCCCACGACCGCGCCTTCCTCGACGCCGTGACCGACCGCACGCTGGAGGTCAAGATGGGCAAGGTCGAGAGCTTCAAGGGCAACTACAGCTTCTATGTGAAGGAGAAGGCCGCCCGCATCGCCGCCCAGCGCAAGGCGCGCGATAATCAAGAAAAGGAGATCGCGCGGCAGAAGGAGCTGATCAATCGCTTTCGCGGCAACGTGAAAAAAGCGGGCATGGTGCAGAGCCGCATCAAGCAACTCGACAAGATGGAAATGGTGGAGGTCGAGCGCGAGGAGAAGAAGATTTTCCTGCGCTTCCCCAAGGCACCGCCCGGCAGCAACAAAGTGGTGCAGCTCACAAACCTGCACAAAAGCTACGGCGATCTGGAGATTTTCAAGGGGCTGGATCTGCGGATCGACCCCGGCGACCGCATTGCGGTGGTGGGCGTCAATGGCGCGGGCAAGTCGACGCTGGCGCGGATTCTCGCCGGGGTGGAGCCGTTTCAGGAGGGCGAGCGCGAGACGGGGTTGAACACGATCATCGCCTACTTTGCCCAGCAGCAGGCCGAGGAGCTGGATCCCACCAAGACGGTGCTCGAGGAAGTCGAACGCTCGGCGGCGGGCAACGACGAGGCCAACCCGCGCGGCACTCTCGGGGCGCTGCTCTTCAGCGGCGACGACGTGTTCAAGGAGGTCAAGGTGCTCTCCGGCGGCGAACGCAATCGGGTGGCGCTGGCCAAGATGCTGATGCAGCCAGCGAACTGCCTGATCTTCGACGAGCCTACCAACCACCTCGACATCCGCTCAAAAGAGGCGCTACAAGAGGCGATTCAGGTTTTCGAAGGCACGGTGATCCTGGTCAGCCACGACCGTGCCTTCCTTGACGCCATCGTCAACAAAGTGCTCGAAGTCAGCCCCGGCTACGCCCGCATGCTCACCTGCAACGTCACCGAATACATCGAGCGCATGGAACGCGAGATGGCAGCGAACGCCTAAAGGGGGGATTTCACGCCCGCTTCGCTTGAGAGTCGGAGAGGCGGGGAATAGGCACCGTAGATAATTTTGCTGGTAAGCGAGACCAGTGTCACTGATCCAAGCGCTTTTGCGGAAGATCGCAAGCGACTGGCGCAGGGGTATGCCGAGGCCGAACTCTGGGCGGGTCGAAAATAAAGCACCACGAAGGCTTACATCGAGAGCGAGCTGCTGACCTGCATCACGCTGGTGATTAAGCCGATGGCTATCAGTGCCACCAGAGCAAAGGCGGTGGCCAGCGCGACGGAGGACACTGCTGTTACTAAGAAGCCGAGACGCCCGCTCAGCTCTTCGCGGAAGCCCTTGGCGATTTCGCTGAGGCTGTGGGCGAGGGTGCCCGTGTTTTCGCCGACAGTCAGGATGTCGAGCGCCAGATCGGGCAAAATGCGGTGGCGGCGCAGGGCGTTCGCCAGCGCCAGACCCTCGTTGACCTGCGTGCGCGCCGAGTGAAAGCGGGCGCGCAGCTCGGTGTTATTGAGGGCGCGCTCGGTCAGGCGCAGGGTTTCGGTCATGTTGATGCCGCTCTGCGTGAGCGTGCCGATGAGGGAGCTAACCGTATAAAGTTCATTCAGCCGAAAAATCTGCCCGAGCAGCGGCAGGCGCAACAAACCCCGGTCGGTGAGACGCCGCCCGCGCGCCGTCTGCCGCCACTGAAAGAAACTCACGCCACCGATGACCACCGCAGCCAGCATAAAGGGCGAGGCTTTGATCAAAAACTCGGAACCGTTCATAATCAGCCACATGCTGAAATTCAGCTCCGACCCCAGCGAGTCCAGCATCGCGCTGATCTTGGGCAGCAGATAGAAAACCAACATCGCGCCAATCCCAATCGCCACCGTCACAACAAACGCCGGATAAGCGAGGCTCGCCAGCAGCTTTTTCCGCACCGCCGCCCGTTCCTCCAAGTGCTCGACCACCCGCGCTAGAATGGGCGCAAGCTGCCCCGTCGCCTCACCTGCCTCGATCACGGTCACGGTCGATTCATCGAAATACTGCGGCAGCCCGCGCAGGGCATCGCCCAGGCTGCGACCCTCGCTGAGCTCACGCCAAATGCCCGCCGCGATCTCGCGCAACTGGGGGTCGGACAGGCGCTGCGTGAGCAGTTGAAAGCAGTCGCCAATCGGCATTCCGCTGCTGTGCAGCTCGTGCAGCCGTTTGACGAATGACAGCGACACCTCGCGCCGGGACGCCTTCACGAGGCGCCGCCGAGGCTTCTGCGCAGCCTCCGACTCTTCAGGTGCCGCGTAGCCCAGCTCGACTGCGGCCTCCACGGTCGAGCGCCCCTTCTGGCTGGCTTTTTTTCGCTGCGCCACAAAGGCCGGGCGACTGGCCTTCGGCGGTGCTGCCTTGGCGGGGCGACCATTCTGGGCGGCGCGAGCGCCCATCCGCTGAGGCGGGCGGGTGCGCGACTTCTCGCCCGTGCTGCGTGCCTCGCCCGGCGCATCGACGCTGATCGGCTGCAGGCGCATGGCTCGCAGCTTCTGCAAAGCCTGACGGCGATCCCCCGCCACGAGATTTCCGGAGCGGGTCGCGCCTTTTTTATCGCGAGCCTGATAAGCAAAAGTCGGCATAGGGCAACCCCACCAACCTACCGCAAACCCCTTCGATGGCAATCCGAAACAGCACCTCGGCCATGCGGGAGAATTTGCTTCCGCTTTGGCCGGCGAGGTGGTGAAATGCCGACATGGCGCGGCGAACAGTGTTCATGGAGCCTACGGAACTGCCGGATCGACTGGCGGCGGGGTCGCGCATCGGCTTGAACCGCGAGGCCAGCCATCACTTGGTCACGGTGCTGCGGGCGCGGGTCGGCGACCCTTGTCTGCTGCTCGACGGGCAGGGGCTTCGGGCGACGGCGCGGCTGGCCGATCCCCAGCCCAAGGCCGCCCAGCTTGAATTGCTGGAAGTGGAGCGAGTGGTGCGCCAGGCTTTCACCATGCGCCTTTGTCCGGCGGTGCTCAAGGGCAAGGCTTTCGATCTGTTGATCCGGTTGGCGACCGAGATCGGCGCGACCCGCATCACGCCGCTGCTCACCGAGCACACCGAGGCACAGGTCGACGCAACCAAGGCGGAGCGCAAGCGCCAGAAGTGGCACCAGACTGCCATCGAAGCCTGCAAACAGTGTGGCAACGCCTGGCTGCCCGAGATCGAGCCGCCGCGTCCGCTCGCCGAGCTGCTCGCCGCGCCCGCCGACGATGCGCTGCGCCTCGTCGCCAGTCTCGAACCCAACGCCGAGCCCCTGACAAAGCTGCTCGACCCCGCCCATCCACCAGAGGAGGTCTGGGCGCTGATCGGCCCGGAAGGCGACTTTTCGCCTCAAGAGTATCCCGCGATCGCTGCCGCCGGTTTCAAGCGCTGGCACCTGACGCGCAATATCCTGCGCGGCGAGACCGCTGCCGCCTACGCCCTCGCCACCCTCGATCAGGCGCTCACTCAGTCCCATGCCGGCCAGTGAGCCGCCACGCGACAAATTTTTCGGTGCGGCAGGAATGAAAGTTGCAGACTTGGCGAAATCGTGGATAAATTATCTGCACTCTCCG
>CAYQTM010000148.1:2346-5199 GCA_964420355.1 uncultured Opitutales bacterium | reverse complement strand
CCTTGTCGGAGCCGTGGAGTCCGAAAAAGTTCAGGCGTATGCGAGAGGAGCAAGTTAGCCGACACACAGCCGCGTAGCGGCGTTAGATAATAGCCATGGCGCGTAAGCCCACGGATAGTGGGAATCATCATAGTTGAGCCGCGTAGCGGCGGCAGAGCACTTTACCCAATCAGATCCATGAGCGGTGCGAGCACCACAGCGGCCAGACCAAGATAGAGCATCCCGGCCAGCGTGCTCAGCTTGTTGAGCGAGCGGAGCGTGATCGCCTCCGGTATGCGCCGCGCCCAGCGAGCCGCCAGATAGAGGATCAGGAACAGCCAGGCGCTGACACCTGCCGCATACCCGGCGAGCGCCATCGGCATGCCGCTAATGAGCAGGTTCTCGACCAGCCAGGCCGCCACCATCATCGCCAGCGCCACCAAGGGCAGGGTCGGCATGAAGGCCGCATGCACAAAAGTGTGGCGCAACAGTGTCGAAGGCGGCTCCTCCAGATCGTCCAGCCAGAGGCGCTCGGCGCGCGGTGCGCGAAACTGGCGCAGGCTGAAATACAACAGCACCCCGCCGCCCAACAGCCGAAAAATCAGCGACACAGCAAGCAGCGCTTGCTGCGGATTGGGCAGGTAGGTCGCGGCGACGTGCTTCACCGATACGATGCCCAACTGGAAGAACAGCGCCCAGGCCACCAACGCCGCCCCAGCGCCCAGCACCACCGCCACGCCCGCTACCCAGCCACGCGACATCCCGACCTGCGCCACCCACACCGAGAGCGGCACCGTCGTCACAACCAGCAGAAAACCGGCGATCGCCCCAGAGATGAAAATTTGGCTCGGCATGCGAATTGCGCTCCCTTTTGAATGAAAGTGTAGTATGATGCCCCAAATTAGACCGAAGCATGAGTGCATCTGACCCATCAGACAAAACCACCAACCCGACGCCCGAATCGCGTCAGGCTATCTTGAATAAGGCCATTCACGACCTCAATGGCGAACTCTTTCTCATCCGAGGTGCCGTCGAGCTGACCCGCAATGCCCGGCACGACGCGCCCACGCTCCAGGCCGAGCTCGAAAAAATCGAGGAACGCACCCATCGGATGGAGCAGATCGTCAAAGATCTGCGCCGACTCGACCTCAGCTAGGCCGCTGCCAGCCGAGGCGCGCTCTGCTTGCTCTATTCGTCGCCGTCGAGGACGACCTGGCTGACGGCGTCCCAGATATCGGCCTCCACGTCCATCGGGTCGCGGTCGCCGTCGATTACGTGGTAGCGTTCGGGCATCGATTGCGCCAGCAGGAGGTAGCCCTCTCGGACGCGCTTGTAAAACTCGATGTTTTCGGTCTCCATGCGGTCGGGCAGGTCGCTCGCGCGGGTGCGGCAGCGCTTGAGGCCGACCTCGGCGGGCACGTCGAGGATCACCGTGAGGTCGGGCACGATGCTGCCCACCGCAAAGTCGTTGATCATCTTGATCGGATCTTCGCTGATCTGCCGCGCCACCCCTTGATAAACCGTCGTCGAGTCGAGAAAGCGGTCGCTCAGAATGATTTTGCCGTCCTGCATGGCCGGCAGAATCACCTCGCGCACCAACTGGGCGCGAGCCGCCGCAAAGAGCAGCAGCTCGGTCTCCGAAAACATCGCGCTGTTCGCGCCGCTGTGCTTCAGCAGGTGGCGAATCTCCTCGCCGATGTCGGTGCCGCCGGGCTCGCGGGTGACGATGACCGGCTGCCCGGCGTCCTCCAGCAGGGTCGCAATGCGGCTGATTTGGGTCGATTTCCCACTGCCTTCCGACCCCTCGAAGGAGATCAGAAAGCCGGGCAGGTCATGGTTCCGATGAGACATAATCCGTGTGGCACCCATCTTTAGCGAAGCGCACCACCGATGGCAAGTCCATTGGGTTTCATTGAGCCAGAATCCTTGGCGCGTCCGGATTTTCGCTCGCCGACGCCCCGACTTTTTCCCAGCATGGGCGCATGGAGGTTTTGCGAAGCATCGAAGATTACCGCGTCTGGCGCGCGAGCCTGCCGTTGGCCGAGGCCGTGGGTTGTGTGCCGACGATGGGCGCGCTGCACGCCGGGCATGGTTCGCTGATCGAGCGCTCGGCGGCGGAAAATGCGCACACGGTGGTGACCCTCTTCGTCAACCCGACCCAGTTCAACGATCCCGCCGATTTTCAGGCTTACCCCAATAATCTCGACGGCGATCTGCGCGCCGCCGAGGCCGCGGGCGCGAGTGCGGTGTTCGCGCCCGATCGCGACAGCCTCTACCCCGACGACTATACCTACCGCGTGACCGAGCTGGCGCAGTCGACCATGCTCGAGGGCGCGCACCGTCCGGGGCACTTCGATGGCGTGCTGACCGTGGTGCTCAAGCTCCTGAACGTTACTCAGCCGCACCGCGCCTACTTTGGCGAGAAGGACTGGCAGCAGCTCCAGCTTATTCGCGGGATGGTGGCGGCGTTTTTCCTGCCGATCGAGATCGTGCCCTGCCCTACCGTGCGCGATGCCGACGGCCTTGCTCTCAGCTCGCGCAACCAGCGCCTCTCGCCGGAAGACCGCGCCCGCGCTGCGCAATTCCCGCAGATTTTGCGCAGCGCCGCCACGCCTGAAGCCGCCCGCGCCGCGCTCGAAGCCGCCGGCTTCCGCGTCGATTACGTCGAAGACCACAACAACCGACGCCTCGCCGCCATCCACCACGGGGGCGTCCGCCTGATCGACAACCTGCCGCTCGACGTCGTGCAAAAGAATACCGGAGGAGGGACTTGAACCCTCACGACCTCGCGGTCGGCGGATTTTGAGTCCGCTGCGTCTGCCATTCCGCCAGTCCGGCTTACGGGTAAATTTCTAGCGCCGCGACCCCGCGCTG
>CAYQTM010000148.1:0-2336 GCA_964420355.1 uncultured Opitutales bacterium | reverse complement strand
AGGCTGGTGTAGTAGGTGGTGTCGAGGTTGTCGTTGTCGTTGGGCGGGCTGCTGGTGTATTGGTTGGCCAGGCCAAGGCGCAGGTTCCAACTGGCGGCATCATTGAGCGGCAAAGTCAGGTTGCTGTCCTGAGTGATGCGGTAATCGCTGAAATCCTCGACGCTGGGCGTGTAGGTGATGAGCGTGCCCAGCTCGGCGTAGTCGTTGAGCACGTAGCGGTGGTCGAGCGCGAAGTCGAGGGCGAAGCTGCCCTCGTTGTCGGCGTCTTCGTAGGCCTCGTAGCGATAGCCCAGACCACCGCGCAGCCTCAGCTCGTGATCCTCCTGCGTCAGCGCTTTATAAGTGATGCCCGCTGCGGTGGTCGAACGGAGGTCAACGCCCTCGAACTCATCGCTCTCGATCTCCTGCCGGACAAACCAGCCCCAGTGCTCGCTGAAAAATGAAGAATAACGGGTGCCGATGATCGCCTCGTTTTCGTTAGCCTCGCCGTCCTGCTCCGCATAGCGGTAGTCGCCGCGAATCTCCAGCTCGTCATCCGACCCTTCCAGCACCGCGAGCAGGCGGGTGCCCAGCGCCACGCTGTCGCTGTTGCCCGACTGGCCGGTCAGGTTGAGCGCCGCCTCATACGACCAGGAGCGCTTTTCGGCCTCGATCTCCGCGACCAGCGGGTCAGCCGCCTCGGCTCGCCAAAGGTGTCGCACCTCTTCCGGGCTGGCCTGCAACTGGCCGTCGCCGCCCACCACGCTGATGCCCTCGCCGGCGGGCGAGACCGCGCCATAGGCCGCAGTGCCGCTTTCCAGCCGCACATGGGCGGCAGCATCGGTCGCAAAGGCCTCGATCTGCTCGCGCGGGATTTCAAGCCTCCCCGCGAAAGCAGTTTCGAGCTTGAGCGTGCCCTCGGTCAGCTCGACGACGCGCCCGTTCAGGCGGCTGCCGTCGCGCGTTTCCACCCAGTCGCCCCAAGCCTGCGCCGCAGTCAACAGCGCGAGGAGCATCAGTCCAATCGGTCGGATCGATTTTGCCATGCACGACTATGTGTGCGCAAAGCCGCCGGGGTCAACCGCTCTTTTCCTTCGCCAGATAACGGTCGAGGCGCTCGCGAATCTGCTGGAGGTGCGCGGGGCTGCGGTTTTGCAGCAGCTCGTCGACCCGCGCGGCGAAGTCGGCAGGCGCAAAGTTGGCGGTCTCCAGCAGGTAGAGCAGCAGGCTCTCGCGGTGGATGCGGTAGAGGCGACGCCCCTTGGGGCCACGTCCCGGCACGATGTTGAAGTGGCCGAGGATGCGCTGGTCGTCAAAAGCGTCGCGAACAAATTGATCGGAGGTGCCGATGAGCGCCGCCACTTCTTTCGGCGTAAACCAGCGCTTTTCCGGCGGGAGCATGAAGGCAAAAAACTCCCGCGAGTCATCGCGCTGGCTGGAGGTGGACGCATAGGGATAAAGGCAGGTGGACAAGTTCATTTGGGGGTGCGTTTGGTGACTTTGTATTCGACGGCCGGCTCAAAAACCCGCAGGAGCGACTCCTGGTGTCCCTCGACCTCCCGCAGGTCGTTGGCCTGCTTCATCAGGCGGCGCGCGATGGCCTCGCTGGGCGCAAACTGCGCCAAATCCTCGCAGAGCTGGGCGCGGGTAATCAGCGGCTCCTCGTCCAGTTTTTTCAGAATATAGACGAGCAGACGGGCAGCCGGACTCTCGCCGGGCGATGGCTTGTTGGATTTCGGATTCATAAGTTGAAGGAGTTTTGGATTGGTATTTTCAAGTGAAGTTGAAGAATTTTGGCTTTGCTGGACTTTTTACTTGTGTCCGATAACAGTGCTGGGTATAGAAAAATTACACATTGGCGCGCTTTGGGCGTCCTTTTATGTAATAATTCCATATAAGTAGAAATTTTCCATGTCAAGGCGTGAATCACAAGAATCGCATCTCGCCGCGCAATTTCGTCTGCGCTTTCGGTTGCTCATGAGCTATCACAACGTCGGTCTGCGCGAGATCGCCGAGGCGACGGATTGCGCGGTGTCGACCGTGGGCACCTGGAAGCAAGGCCGCATCCCGGCGGCGCGGGAGACGCAGGAGAAGCTGGCGGCCTTCTTCAAAGTCAGCGTGGAGTATCTGCTGTTTGGCAAGCTCGATACGCTACCCGTTTGCGACGAGGCGGGAGATGTTATCCGCACACTCGACCGGCTTAACCATGCGCTGGAATTTTACGAGGAACCACCAAAGGATGAGTCACAAAACGACGTGGAGCAGCCTGTGGTGCCGATTGGGCAAAAGGGGGGGGGCCCCGAGACCGTTCGCATGGCGGAGGCTCGCCTGATGCGCCGCCGCATCGAGCTCTACTT
>CAYQTM010000147.1:0-5229 GCA_964420355.1 uncultured Opitutales bacterium | reverse complement strand
CAACCCCTACTACACGGTGGGCAACCAGATCGCCGAGGCGCTGCGGCTGCATCGCCCCGAGGTGACCGACCGGCGCGCGGCGGTGGTCGAGGCGCTGGGGGCAGTCGGCATTCGCCAGCCCGAGCAGCGTTGCCGCGACTACCCTTTTCAGATGAGCGGCGGGATGCAACAGCGCGTGATGATCGCGATGGCGCTGGCCTGCCGCCCGCAAATCCTCGTCGCCGACGAGCCCACCACGGCGCTCGACGTCACCATTCAGGCGCAGATCCTCGAGCTGATGGCCGAGCTGCGGCAGCGGCACGGCACCGCCATCCTGCTGATTACGCACAACTTCGGGATTGTCGATGGCTTCGCCGAGCGCATCGCGGTGATGTATCGCGGCGAGATTGTCGAATCGGGCAACAGCGACCGCGTGCTCGCCCAGCCGCAACACCCCTACACCCGCGCCCTGATCGACTGCATTCCCAAGCCCGGCAGCAACCGCCGCCAGTGCCTGGTCGAGGTGCCCGAAAGCTTTTGATCGCGCGGCATTGGCAGTTTCCGTTGACGTCGGGGCTTGGCAGGGGTTATGCGTATTCGGGCGGTGCCGTTTACCGCTTTAAAACCTTTCCAATGGCTGCCAATACACCAACTGCTGTTCCGACCAAAACCACGCCGCCCCAGGTGCAGGATCTTGAGGTGAAGGATGCCTCGCTCATCTTTGCCTCGGTATGGGCGGATCTCGAAGAGAAGCACGGGCGCGAAAACCTGCGCTTCCCCAAGGAGATCATCTGGCTGAACGGTGCGCCCGGCTCGGGTAAGGGCACCCACACGCGCTTCATCATGCAGTTTCGCGGGCTGACCGCGCCGGCGGTGATCGTCAGCGACCTCCTCGACAGCGCCGAGGCGCGCAAGATGAAGGACGCCGGGATGTTGGTGGGCGACCGCGAGGTGACGGAGCTGGTCTTCAATGCGCTGCTCGATCCATTGAACGAGACGGGCGTGGTGGTCGATGGTTTTCCGCGCTCGAAGGTGCAGGTCGAGTGCCTGAAGCACCTCTACAACAAGATGATGGAGATTCAGGGCGAATACCGCAACACCCTGATGGCCGAGCGCTTCCCCAAGCCGCACTTCCACATCGTGGTGCTCTTTGTCGACGAGCGGGAATCGGTGCTGCGTCAGGTGCGGCGCGGCAAGGAGATCATCGAGCACAACGAAAAGGTCAAGCAGAGCGGGGTCGGCGAGCTGCGCGAGCTACGCAAAACCGACCTCTCCGAGGACGCCGCTCACAAGCGCTACAAAACTTTCAAGGACGTCACCTACGAGTCGCTCCGCAGCCTGCGCGAGGTCTTTTTCTACCACTTCATCAACGCCCATGGCAGCATCGACGAGGTGCAGGCGCGGATCATTAAAGAGCTGCAATACCAGAGCTCGCTCGAACTCGACCCCGCCACCCTCGACCGCCTCAGCGCGATCGAGATCGCCGACTCGCTCGTCACCCACGCCCGCCAGGAGCTGGTCGACCGCCTCGACAGCTATGAGCGCCACCACACCGACCTCTTCAAGCGCGTCCTCAAGCTCATCGAAGAGAAATTCATGCCCATCATCAAGCGCCACTCCATCGCCGGCATGAGCTACATCAACACCGAGGATGAAATCTTCACTGAGCCACGCGCCACCCAGATGCTCCTCGACATCTTCTCCGAGCGCGGCTACCACGCCGTCATCGACCTCAACAAGCAGGTCATCCCCGAGAGCATCGATCCCAAGACCTTCAAGATCAACACGGTGACCAAAAAGCTCTGGCGCGTCCGTATCAACTTCGGCGGCACCAACATCCGCCTCCGCCGCTAAAGCGGTTTTCGTTAAACTGCTAAAATCAGAGCTCAAAAGCCCAGCGCGTGCTAAAGAAGCATGGTCGCCAGAACCATCCCCATACTTGGCATGGAATCACGATTGTGCGAGTCCATCTGCATGGCGGCCAAAATTGAGCTGAACAAAGCGCTATTTGAGCAACGTTCTTCCAGGATTTCCGTGAGAGTCATAAGTGCCATTCGGCAGCGTTATAGGATTCACAGCGGCTGGGTGCTCGGTTAGGCTGCGCGACGATGACTTCTCCGCTGGAAATTCTTGGCCTGATTACGCCCATCGTCCTGATCGTCGGGCTGGGGGCGCTGCTGCGTCGGGTGGGCTGGCTGGAGGAGCGCGCTGACCCCATCCTTATGCGGTTGGTGGTCAACATCTTGCTGCCTTCGCTCATCTTCTCGGTCATCCTCGGCAATCCCGCGCTGCAAAAGCCCGGCAACCTCGTGCTGCCGCCGCTGATCGGGTTTACGGGGATCCTGCTCGGCTATGGGCTGGGCGGACTCGGCATCCGCCTGCTGATGCCCAGCCGACAGCCCGCAGAACAGCGCACTTTTGCTTTTACGGTGGGCATTTACAATTTCGGTTACTTTGCGATTCCGCTGGTGCTGGGGCTCTTTGGGCGCGAGACGGCGGGCGTGCTTTTTGTCCACAACATGGGGATCGACCTCGCGCTCTGGGGGATCGGCGTGCCCATGCTGCTGAGCGCGGGCGCGGGAGGCGTGCCGATCTGGCGACGGGTGCTGAACCCGCCGCTGCTGGCGGTGATGGTGGCGCTGCTGCTCAACTTTACGCTCGGCCTCGAAGGCTTTCCGCAGCCGCTCTTTCGGGTCGCCGAGATGCTGGGTGCCTGCGCCATCCCGGTAGCGCTGCTGCTGATCGGCGGCACCCTTTACGACCTCACGCGGAGCCTCCCCTGGTGGCGCGAGTGGCGGGTGGCGGCGCTTGCCTGCGCCCTGCGCATGGTCTTGTTGCCGGCGCTCTTTCTGACCGCCGCGCGCTTTCTGCCGCTCACTGAAGAGCTGCGCCAGGTCATCATTGTGCAGGCCGCCATGCCCTCCGGCGTCATGCCCATCGTGCTCGCCCGACACTACGGCGGCGACTCCGCCACCGCCCTGCAAGTCGTCCTCAGCACCACCCTCCTGGGCATCGTTATGATCCCCCTCTGGATCGGCCTCGGTATGCACTGGGTGTTTGGATGAGCCACGCCTGCCCGGTGGCGCGCGCGGAAAAAGGCCAGGGGAGCCTTGCTATTGGTGGGGAGGCGTGGCATGAAGGGTGTGATGGCGAGCGGCTCGAGTGAACCCCTGCGGCGGATCGGCTTTGTGGTCAATGCGACCAAGGACGGCGCGCAGGTGTGTGCGCAGAATCTGGTGGAGATCGCCGAGGGGTGTGGGGTCGAGACGCGGGTCACGCACGACTATCCGCCCAATCCGGATTTTGTCGCCGGGCTGGACGCCTGCTGCGCGGTGGGCGGCGATGGGACGCTGCTCGGGATGATGCGCGGCGCGGTGAAGCATGGCGTGCCGGTGCTGGGGATCAACCTCGGCAAGCTCGGCTTTCTCGCCACTTTTTCGCGCAACGAGGCGGAAGATAAGTTGCCACGGCTGTTTTCGGGCGAATACAGGATCAGTCAGCGCAGCCTGCTGGAGTTTGAACTGCCCGATGGCCACACCGTGCTGGCGCTCAACGACATCGTGGTGAAGAGCGCTGACCAGTTTGGGCTGATTGAGCTGGAGGTGTCGACCGGGAGCGCGCGGGTAACGGGCTATGCTTGTGATGGTTTGATTTTTTCGACTCCCACCGGCTCCACCGCCTACAACCTCTCGGCGGGCGGGCCGCTCATCCATCCACAGGCCGATGTCTTTGCGATGACCCCCATCTGCCCGCACACCCTGAGCAACCGGAGTGTGATCTTTGCCGCCAGCACCGAGCTGTCGATCAACTGCCGCCAGCACTCCCGCGAGGCCAGCCTGAGCGCCGACGGACAGTCTATCGTAACCGATACCAGCGGCATTTTTCCGCTGCGAGTGCGCAAGAGCGTCCAGCGCTTTCCGCTGATGCAGTTCAGCGAGGTGGAGCACTTTGCGGTGGTGCGCAACAAGCTGAAGTGGTAGATGCGGCTGGAGCGGGGCAGTCGGGAGGTCAGCCTGAGCGTGGGCGAGTTCGCACGCTTTGGGCTCGGGCCATCGGCGGGCGGCGGGCAGCGCGGCGGTGGTGGCTGGCGGGCGGAGCTGGGCACGGCCTGGCATAACGAGCTGCGCGAGCGGATCGAGCAGGCACCGGAGGCCGGGCGCGAGGCGGAATTTGAACGGGCGATGCAGGCGCGGTGGCGCGAGGCGGGTTGGACGCTGCACTTTGCCGGGCGGATCGATCAGGTGCTGCGTGGCGGCGGGCGCACGGAGCTGCGCGAGGTGAAGACGGTGTCGGCCAGCCTGCCCGCGCCGGAGGCCGAGCTGCGGGCGCGCTACCCGGAGTATCTGCGGCAGGCGGCGGCCTATTGGTGTCTGGCGCGGGCGCTGCCGGAGTTTGCGGACGAGGTGCTGGCGGCGACGCTGGTGCTGGTGAGCATTGCGGATGGGACGGTGCAGGAGATCGATCTGACGGCGGAGGCCGAGGCGCTGTTTGCGGCGCAGATGCGGGTGGTGCTCGGGTATTTGGAGACGCGGGCGGCGGGCTGGGGTCGGCTGATGGCGCTGGATTTTGTCGCGCCCTTCGAGACGCTGCGACCGGGGCAGGCCGAGGCGCGGGCGGAGCTGGCGGAGGCGGTGCCGCAGTCGAAAATCACGTTATTCGAGGCGCCCACCGGCTTTGGCAAGACCGGCCTTGCGCTGGAGTTCGCGCTGGAGCGCCTCCGCGAGGGACTTTTCGACCGCCTGATCTACCTCACCGGCAAGTCCACCGGCCAGAGCGAGGTGATGCGCCAACTCGCCGCCATGCTGCCTGGCGAGCCAGCGCCCTGGTTCTTCCAGATACGCAATCGCCGCGAGCACGGCCTGCCGGAAGGGCCAATCCCCGCCGAACGTCGCGAGGCTCAGATCGCCGCCTGGGAACGCGCCCAGCCCGACCCCGCCGCGCTCTTCGAGGCCAACACCCTGCCGCTCGAGCGCATCCGCACCGAGGCCGAGCGGCTGGGCATCTGCCCCTACGACCTCACCCGCGCGGCGCTGCCCTTCGCCGACATCTGGGTGGGCGATTACAATTACATCTTTGCGCCGGCCAATCAGGGACTGCTTTTCAATCAGCCGGATTTCGACCCCGCGCGCACCCTGCTGGTGATCGACGAGGCGCACAATCTGCCCGATCGCGTGGCCGATGCGCACAGCCTGCACTTTGCCGCGCTCGATTACGCCGGGCTGCTGGAGTCGCTGCGGCAGGCGCGCGCGC
>CAYQTM010000146.1:1842-5238 GCA_964420355.1 uncultured Opitutales bacterium | reverse complement strand
TCTAGCCCAGCACGAAGATGAAGAAGCAGAGCGCGAGCGCCAGCCGATACCAGGCGAAGAGGGCGAGGCCGTGTTTGGAGAGGTAGCTGACCAGCCACTTGACCGCCAGTGCCGCCGAGACGAAGGCGACGAGGCAGCCGACCAATACCGGGCCGGTGTCGAGCACCGCGAGCATGTTGCGCCCGTCTTTCATCAGCTTATATGCGGCGGCGGCGGTGAGGGTGATGAGGCCGAGCAGAAAGCTGAACTCGGCGGCGCGTTTGGGGCTGAGTCCGGCGAGGTAGCCGCCAACGATGGTCATCATGGAGCGGCTGGTGCCGGGCCACATGGCGACGCACTGGAGCAGGCCGATCAGCAGGGCACCAAAGGGCGGCAGCTCGTGCAGGTCGGGGCCTTCCTGATCGGCGAGGTCGGGATGCTCGCGCAGGCGGCGCTTGCGCCAGTGCTCGACGGCCAGCATGAGCACTGCACCCACCGCGAGAGCCAGCACGACCGGGGTCGGGCCAAAGAGGTGGCGCTCGATCAAGTCCTCGAAGATCAGCCCGAGGATAACCGCCGGAAGAAAAGCGATGATCAGATTGCGCCCCAGGTGCCAGCCGCGCTGATTGGCCTCGGGGTCGCCCACGCGCACGCCCACCCATCCGGCGATGGTGAAGACCGACCCACGCGCGGCTCCCCATACGCGCCCCCAATACAAAAGCAGCACCGCCGCGATCGCGCCCGCCTGAATGACGATGGCGTAGGCATCGGCGGCGTCCTTGAGCGTGTAGCGGCGACCGGGTTCGGGCGGGTCAGCCGAGAGGTCGGGCGGTGCCTTCCAGATCGGCTCGCCCTGAGCGTCGGTCATCGGCAGCGGCGCATCCAGCCCGAGCAGGCGATTGGCCAGAATCAAGTGCCCCGTCGACGAAATCGGCAGATACTCGGTAATCCCCTCGACCACCCCGAGGATCACCGCATCGGTATAATTCAGCTCGCGTGGGCGCTCCGGCACCTCGACCTCCGCCGCCGAGCCACCGCCCGACAGTTCCGACTGTGCCACGGCAACTGCCGCGCCACCCAGCGCCCAACAAAGCAACAAACACCTCAACCTAAGCTTCATAATCGCAACTCTGCCCATCACTCTTCATATAGCGAGCCAGAAAGCGTTTCCTTAAGCCGCAAGGGCGCACATCCAGTGCATAGAGGGCGACTAACGGCTACCAGATCAGTGCCAGCTCGTTGAGATCCTGAAATCGCGAGTCGCAAGTAATCAGCGCGTAGCCACCTATGATGGCTTGCGCGGCCAGCAATCGGTCGAATGGATCTCGATGAGGCCAGTTGAGGCTTCCGCCCTGTTGTGCCGTTTCAAGCGATAGTGGCAGGCCTTCCCAACCCGAGGCGCGCACGGCTTTGGGGAGTGCATTCAAGAGGTTGCTGTGGATGCGAAGCTTGCCCAGGCGAACCTTGGTGGCAATTTCCATCGCCGAGACGGCACTGAAGAACACATGATGGCTCGGCTCAGCGATGGCGTCTCGCGCAGCCGTGGAAAGCTGTGGCGAGTCCTCCCACCACCAGAGCGCGGCGCAGGTATCGAGCAGAAGATCCATGCTACGCTTCCCAAGCGTCCAGTTCTTCCTCGGGAAGTGGCTCGAAGATGGTGTCGGATCCCTCGATCATGCCCTGATAGAGACCCGGTTGACGCACCTCCAAGGATAGAGGCACCAAACGCGCCTGTGGCTTTCCAGACTTTGCGATGACAAACTCTTCGCCCTGGCTCACGCGATCGACCAGGCGGGAGAGGTGCGTTTTGGCTTGGTGCATGTTGATGGCTTCGGGCATGGCACAAGTTAAACTAAGTTTTCCGACTAAGTCAACTATTTTTTCGTTTGAGTGCGAAGTAGGCTTGGATGAGGGTGCGGCAGTCTTGTTCGAGGATGCCTCGGGTGATTTCGCAGCGGTGGTTGCTGGCGGGGAGTTCGCTGAGGTTGCTGGCACCGCCGAGGCAGCCCATCTTGGGGTCGGGCATGGCATAGACCACCCGCCCGAGGCGCGCCATGATCGCTGCGCCGGAGCACATCGGGCAGGGTTCCTTGGTGACGTAGAGGGTGCAGGCGTTGAGACGCCAGTCGCCGAGGTGGCTGCTGGCCTGGGTGATGGCCAGCATTTCGGCGTGGGCGGTGGCGTCGCGGTTTTCTACCGTGGCGTTGCGCGCCGAGGCGATAACTTCGCCGCCGTATTCGATCACCGCGCCGACGGGCACCTCGTCCGCCCGCCAGGCCTCGATTGCCAGATTGTAGGCCAGCGTCATGTAAAACGTGTCATCGCGTTTCAACTGCGATGGAAAGCGCTTCTCAAAGGGGCACTCGAGCTTGTCCGCCATGCGCCTAGGCTAGCAGACCCGCCCGCGCAATGCGAAGCGGAAAGCTGCGTAAAAAACCGGTGAATTTAACGCTTGCAGGTTGGGCGTGGGGCTTTTTGAGTAGTTGAGCAATAAACCCTTATTCGCATTTCATATGCCTGTAGTTTTCGTGCCAGCAGAGGCGGATGCGCGGGAGACGCGCGTCGCTCTCATTCCTGAATATGTTCAGCGCCTGAGCAATCTCGGTGCCGAGGTCAAGGTGGAGTCCGGGCTCGGGCTGCGGGCGGGCTTCGACGATGCCGCTTACAAGGAGGCGGGGGCGAGCGTCATCCCCGGCGATCTGGCGGACTCGGCGGCGGGCGAGGCCGACATCGTCATCCGCATCCGCAAGCCGAGCGAGGCCGCCATCGGCCAGCTCAAGCAGGGCGCGCTGCACCTGAGTTTCCTCGACCCCTTTAATGAGAAACCGCTGCTCGACCGCTTTGCGGCGCAGGGCGTGAGCGCCGTGAGCATGGAGATGATCCCGCGCACCACTCTGGCGCAGAAGATGGACGCGCTCAGCTCGCAGGCCAATTTGGTGGGTTACGCGGCGGTCATCACGGCGGCGGATCGGCTGGCGAAGATTTTGCCGATGCTGATGACTCCGGCGGGCACGCTCTCGCCGGCGCGCGTGTTTATTATCGGCTGCGGGGTGGCGGGCTTGCAGGCGATTGCCACCGCCAAGCGCCTCGGGGCGCGGGTCGAGGCCTTCGACACCCGCCCGGTGGTCGAGGAGCAGGTGAAGTCGCTGGGCGCGAAGTTTGTGAAGATCGACATTGGCGAGACCGGCCAGACGGAGCAGGGCTACGCGAAGGAACTGACGCCCGAGCAGATCGAAAAGCAGAAGCAGGGCATGGCCAAGGTCTGCGCCAGCAGTGACATTGTCATCACCACCGCCAAGCTGTTTGGTCGCCCCGCGCCCAAGCTGCTCTCGAAGGAGATGATTGCGGGGATGCAGCGTGGCAGTGTGGTGGTCGACCTCGCGGCGGAGACCGGCGGCAACGTCGAGGGCACAGTCG
>CAYQTM010000146.1:0-1742 GCA_964420355.1 uncultured Opitutales bacterium | reverse complement strand
CAACTCTTAGATCTAATCTGCCCGAGTCCTCATGCGAAGAACTCGGAACTCATAACTGAAAACTTTCAAATCCATGGAACTGATCCTACTTATCTTCATCTTCGTGCTGGCGGCCTTTCTTGGGCTGGAGCTGATTAGTAAGGTCCCCTCGCAGTTGCACACGCCGCTGATGAGTGGCTCGAATGCAATCAGTGGCATCACGATCGTCGGTGCGCTCATCGCCACCGGTCACAACGCCGGCGGCTCCTTCGCGATGGTTCTCGGCTTTCTCGCGGTGGTCTTTGCAACCATCAATGTTGTCGGCGGTTATCTGGTGACGGATCGCATGCTCGGTATGTTCAAGAAGAAAGAGACGCATTCCACTTCAAAATAGTTCACACTTCACTTTTCCAAATGAAGGATCCTTCTCTATCCGAAAGAAATGAGATAATATTTCTACTTACCGCCAGCAGGCTCGGCTGGGAGGTAACCATGAACAACGAATTTGGTATTCAGTTGATGCAACGGCCTCGCATTGCATCGAGTCAATGGGTAGCGGGAGCGATTCTAAGTTTGGTAGTAATTGGAATTATCATATTATTGGCAGCTTTGGTGGAGCAACAGACAAGACGCCCTAAATATATATACGTTACGAAAGCTTCGCTAGATCAAGAAAACATCAGTCAACTGATCAAGCAGCTCGAAACAGACCATTAACAGCAGAAATTTTCTTAAAATTCCCTTATGGCGACCGTTATCAATCTAGCTTACATCGCTGCGGCGATCCTTTTTATTTACGGCATCAAGATGCTGGGGCGTGCGGATACGGCGCGTAAGGGCAATCTGTTGTCGAGTGTGGGCATGTTGCTGGCGGTGCTGGTGACGCTTTTCGATCAGGAGATTCTGGCGGGCAATTATGTGTGGCTGTTTGTGGCGCTGGCGGTGGGTGCGGCGATTGGCGTGGTGGCGGCCAAGGTGGTCAAGATGACCTCGATGCCCGAGCTGGTGGCGCTTTTTAATGGCTTTGGCGGTATGGCGAGTCTGCTGGTTGGCTGGGCCGAGTATCAGGGCACGATTCAGCTCAAGAGCCTGCTCAAGCTCAATGAAGGCTTGCTTGTCGAGACGGTGGAGTTCCCGGCCTTCACGGCGGTCGCGGTGCTGCTGACTATCGTGATCGGCGGCATCACCTTCACTGGCAGCCTCTATGCCTTTGGCAAGCTCAGCGGCAAACTGAGCGGTCAGGCCAAGACCTTCCCCTCGCAGATGGCGATCAATGCCGGGGTGCTCGGTGGCATTCTGCTTTGCGGGCTGATCTATCTGCTGACGCCGATGAGCGGCTTTGGCTATCTGCTCTTCCTCGTCATCGTGCTGCTGGCGCTGGCGCTGGGCGTGCTTGGGGTGATGCCGATTGGTGGCGGCGACATGCCGGTGGTGATCTCGCTGCTCAACAGCTTTTCGGGTCTGGCGGCAGCCTTTGCGGGCTTTGTGATTATGAATAACGTGCTGATCGTGGCCGGCTGTCTGGTCGGTGCGAGCGGGCTCATCCTGACGGTCATCATGTGTAAGGCGATGAACCGTGACCTCAAGAATGTGCTCTTCAGCGGCTTTGGCGCGAGTGCGCAGGCCGAGGACGAGGAGATCGAAGGGGAGATGAAGGCGGCTTCGGTCGAGGACGCCTATTATGTGCTGGAAGCCGCCCGCGACGTGGTGATTGTGCCCGGCTACGGCATGGCGGTCGCGCAGGCGCAGCATGTGGTGAAGGA
>CAYQTM010000145.1:0-5258 GCA_964420355.1 uncultured Opitutales bacterium | reverse complement strand
ATGACGAGCCCGTCGAAACCGGCGTCCGCCACGATCAGGTTGCTGCCGCGCCCGAGGAAAAATATCGGGAGATCGAAGAGCCGCGCGCTTTCGAGCGCCGCCCGCAGGTCGGCCAGGCTGGCGGGTTCGAGGTAGCAGCGCGCCGCCCCGCCGACCTTCATGGTGGTTTTGTTGGCCAGGGGCTCGTAGGTGCGGGCGCGGGCGTCGGGCGAGAGCTGCGCTTCGATATAATGACGCCAGACCTCGGCGCGGTCGCCGCCAGCGGTCAGCCAGCAGCGCAGGGCGTCGGCGTAGTGGTCGCCGCGACCCGCTCCCGCGAAGACGAGCATGGTTGGCGGTGGCGCGCCGGTGCTCAGGTCGATGCCAGTGGCGGCTTTACGCAGGGTCTCCCAGAGCGTCGCGCCGGGCTCGGCTGCCTGAGCGCCGGGGATGGCCGCCAGCAGGGCATCGCGCGCCGCCTGCGGGTCGCCCGCCTCGCCCGCGCCATAGACCGGCAGCAACCAAACGGCGTCCGGCTCAGCCAGCGCCTCCGCAAACTCGCCCGCCAACTGCGCTGTTCGCGAAAACCGGTGCGGCTGAAAAACCACCAGCAGCCGATGCCCCGGATGGCGCGCCCGCAGCAGCTTGAAAAGCGCCCGGAGCTCGCTCGGGTGATGTGCGTAATCGTCGTAAATCCGCAGCGCATCGTGCTTGTAATACAGCTCCTGACGCCGCCGCAAGCCCGGTCGCAGCTCGCCCAGCGAAAGCTTTTGCCGCAGCGCCTGTTCGCCAAAAGCCGCGACAAATGCCCGATTCTGCGCAAGAAAATCACCCTCCGGCAGCTCCACCGCGCAGACCTTATCCGCCGCCACTTCCCGCGCCAGCGCCTCCGCCCGCGACCCCGCCGCCACCAGCACCCGCGAAGCGGTCTGCGCGAAGAGCCGCGCGAAAGCCGCCTCCATCGCCGCCAGCGTCGGATAGTGCGCGTGGTGATCCCAGTCGAGATTCAGGCAGAGCGTCACCTCGGGCGCATATTCGACGATGCTGCCATCGCTCTCGTCCACCTCGGCCAGCAGCCAGTCGCTGCCCGAGCGCCCGCCCGGCGGCGAGCCATCGGCAAAGCGCGCCCCAACCAGCCAGCCGTGCCCGACATCCAGCCCGCTCAGTGCCCGGTGCAGCAGCGCGGTCACGCTCGACTTGCCATGACTCCCCGCCACCGCCACCAGCCGCCCCTCGCGGCACAGCGCCGCCAGCAGCTCCCCGCGACGCACCTGCGGCAGCCCGAGCGACCGCGCCTGCATCCGCAGGGGATGCCCTTCGGGGATCGCGCTCGAATACACCACCCGCTGCACCTCCTCCCAGCGCGGCTCGGGCACCGGCTCGAGCAGGCGCACCCCGGCGTCCACCAGCAGCCGCCGCGCCTCCTCGTCCAAGCCGTCGTCGACCCCAGTCACCCGCGCCCCACGCGCCCGCAACCAGAGCGCCAGCGGCAACATTCCCGCGCCTGCTACACCAATGAGTCCGTAATGATGCATTTATTTGAGGTCAAAGGTCAAAGTTCAAAGGGCAAAGCTCTGAACCGTTAAAGAATCAGCCGGAAGAGGCTCTCGAACACCACCATAATGAAGATGGCCGGGGCGTGGATAAAGAACTGCAGGATGGGAATGCCCATCGTGGAAAGAAGGATGAGGCCGACGAAGATAAACATGCTGTATTGGCTGAGGCGCATGAAGGTCTGGTCGCTCATGCCGGTGAGGTATTTGAGGAACCAGGAGCCGTCGAGCGGCGGGATGGGCAGCATGTTGAAGACGGCGAGAATGGCGTTGAGCCAGATGACCCAGACGATCAGTTCCTCGACCGGCTGCAGTTGCTCCATTGGCATGAAAAGGCCGAGCAGCTTGAGCAGGAGCGCGCCGCCCACCGCCGCGATCAGACAGAGCACGATATTGGAGAATGGCCCGGCACCCACAGTCAGCAGGTGGTCGCGGGTGCGGCGGCGGAAGTGGGTGATGTTGACCATGACCGGCAAGCCCCAGCCGAAGATCCAGCCCGGCGTCTGCGCGCCCGCAAAGTAGGGCAACACCAGAAAGGTGCCCGGCAGAATCACGGTTCCCAGCATGTCGATGTGCGCCCGCGGATCGAGGGTCACTCGCCCCTGCGAGCGCGGCGTGCCGTCGCCCAGCTTGTCGGCTGCCCAGGCGTGGGCGAACTCGTGGACGCAGATGCTCGACAGCAAAACCAGATAAATAATCGCGGCATCGCGAAAGTAGGCTACGGCATCGACATCCATTCAGCCTTTATAAGCCCGAGTCCGATCAAATTGCAACACCACTCCCCTGCCCTGTCGCGGTGCCGGCGTCAGAATGCGCTTTTCTGGGTTTTGCTGGCTTCGAGGATTTTGGTTTTGATGGTGGCGAGGTCGCTGTTGAGGAGTTCGCTTTGGCTGATGCGGTTTTCCGGGAGGGCGGGCAGGTCGGTGAGGGGCTCGAAGAGGGTGAGGGCGCGGTTGGCGCCGACCTCGTCGAGGCGGTCGACCGGGGTGAAGTGCGGGGCGGTACGGAGCACTTCGGGGTGCTCGCGCGCCAGCTCGATCACCGCGATCACGCTGTCGGCAAAGCGGTCGAGCTCGGCCTTGCTGTAGGTCTCGGTGGGCTCGATCATCAGGCCGAAAGGCTCGGGGAAGGCGACGGTGGGCGCGTGGTAGCCGAAGTCGAGGAAAAGCTTGCCGATGCTGGGCATGATCTGCGCCTTGGGCACGCCGGCGGCCTCGATCTTGTCGAAATCGGCCTCGCTCAGCGTGAGGATGAACTCGTGCATGCGCGGCTCCTGATCGGCACCCTTGGGCAGCATGGGGACACTGCCTTTGAGCCGCTGATAGAGGTAGCGCGCGGCGAGCACGGCCACCGCCGACATGCGCGGCACGCCGGCCTCGCCGAGGCGGCAGAGGTAGGTGTAGGCGCGGACTTTGTGCGCGAACTGACCCCAGTGGCGGTGGAAGCTGCCGATGCTGCGGGCGGGCTTTTCGGCGTAGAAGCGGCCATCGGCATCGCGGCGCACCTGGTGGCCGGGCATGAAGTCGAGCAGGGGCTGGGAGACCGCGACAAAGGCGTCGCCAGGGCCACCGCCGCCGTGCGGGATAGTCCAGGTTTTGTGGGTGTTGTTGTGAACGGCGTCGACGCCCAGTGCGCCGAGATCGACGCGCCCGGCGATGGCGTTCATGTTCGCGCCGTCCATATAAACAAGGCCTCCGGCGGCGTGCACTTTCTCGGCCACCTGCTTGAACTCGGTCTCAAAAACGCCACCGGTGTTGGGGTTGGTGACCATGATACCGGCGATGTGCTGGCCGTTTTGGGCGAGGATGGTGTCGAGCTGCGCCATGTCGATGCGCCCGGCGGCGTCGGCATCGAGCAGGCAGATACCAGTGGTGCGCCCGTCGACCTTGCGGGTCGGGTAGCCCGCCATGATGGCGGTCGCGAAGTTGGTGCCGTGGGCGCTCTTGGGGATGAGGATGGTGTCGCGCTGGGTCTCGCCCCGGCTGCGGTGGTAGGCTTGGAACATCTTGATGCCGACCAGCTCGCCCTGAGCACCGGCGACCGGCTGGGTGGTGACCCCCGCGAGACCGGTGATCTTGCGGAACCACTCTTGCGTCTGGTAGATGATCTCCAGCGAGCCCTGCGAATCGGCGGCGGGCGCCTGCGGGTGCAGCTCGGCAAAGCCCGGCAGTCCAGCGGCCCACTCGTTGATGTAGGGGTTGTATTTCATCGTGCAGGAGCCGAGCGGAAAGATGGCGTCCTCCGGGCCGACATTCAGCTCGCCGAGCTTGGTATAGTAATCTGCAAGGCGGCTGTGCGGGATTTCGGGGAGGCCGACCGGCTCGCGGCGCAGGGCGGTGGCGGGGATCTCGGGCGCGGGCGTGCCCTGCTCGCCGCTGCCGTAGCGCGCTTCAAAAAAGGCGAGCAGCCCGGCGATGGCGGCGTCGCTCTGCGAGTCGGAAAAGCTAAGCTTGAGCAGGTTGCGTCCCGAGGGATCGCGGTCGGAGATGTCCGCGCCGAGGCGCATGTCGGCCTGACGGGCGGCCTCGATGAGGTCGGCAACCGGCTCGGGCATGGCGAGGGTGAACTCGTTGAAAAAGGGCGCATCGGGGAAGGCAGGCTCGATGCCCGGCAGTGCGGTGAGGCGCTCAAAAACGAAGCGGGCACTGTCGCGCGCACCGGCGACGGCATCGCGCAGGCCGCTCTCGCCGCGCCCCAGCAGCGAAGCTCCGGCAAGGGTGGCGATAAAGGCCTGATTCGAGCAGATGTTGCTGGTAGCCTTGTCCTTACGAATGTGCTGCTCGCGGGTCGAGAGCACCATCACGCGGCACTCGCGCCCGGAAATGTCGCGCCCCTTGCCGACAAAACGGCCGGGCGTCTGGCGAACAGCGGTCTTGTTTTTGTCGTTGTGGCGCACGCCGAAAAGGCCGAGCCCCGGCCCGCCGAAGTTGGGTCGCAAGGCCAGATGCTGCGCCTCACCAACAATCATGTCGGCACCCTCGGCACCGAAATCCACTGGGCGCTTGAGCGCGCCGCTGGCGAGCAGAATGGGGTCGATGACAGCGATGGAACGCACCCCGGCGGCGCGCACGAGATCGGTCAGACCGTCGACATCCTCCAGCAGGCCGAAGTGGTTGATCTGCGGGAAGACGACAGCCGCCACCTGGTCGCCCAAATCGTCCAGACGCGCTTTCAGCGCTGTCTGATCGATTCGGCCCGTGGGGCGGTCGAGCGGCAAGCGCTCGACCGCCAGCTCCGTGTCGTTCGCCAAAGTCTCGATCACCTCCAAGTCGCCCGGATAGAGCGCCTCGGGGATCAGCACGGTATTCGCCTTGCGCGCCATCCGCACCGCTACTCCAATAGCCTCAAAGATGGCGGTCGAGCGGTCGTAAAGCGAGGAATTGATCGCCTCAAAGCCGGTCAGCATACTGAGCGCGCACTGGTAAATCCAGTGGCTCATCAGCGTGCCCTGACTACGCTCTGGCTGGTAAGGCGTGTAGCTGGTGCCGAGGTTGCGGATGCCCAGCACGTGCTCGACGATGGGCGGTTGATTCCAGTCGGCCAGGCCGTCGCCGAGGAAGCTGTTGCGCGGCTGGTTTTTCGCCGCCAGCTCTGACAGATGGCGCTGCAAGTCCTCGTAACTCAGCTCCTCGGGCAGCCCGAGCGCGCCGCTGAACTTCACGCTGTCGTCGATATGCGCAAAAAGCCCGTCGAGGCTCTCGACCCCGCAGGCCTCCAGCATCGCCC